>JBPCXM010000408.1:0-13901 GCA_051008535.1 Pseudomonadales bacterium
GTCCAGTACTCGCTCATATAATGGCTAAAGCTCGGCACAGTGCACACTTGGGTATACGCAGGAATGTTGTAGCCGCCCATCTCAATAGCGCGAGTGGTGCGGCGTACTTGAATGGGCACGGAAGGGTGCAGACGCAGGCTTTCTTTAAAAACCTTGTCGAGTACGACCAGTTTGTCGAGATCGTCATATGCAGGCCTGTCTTTACCTAGCGCCTGGCACTCGGCGCGCGCCTTGTCCTGCCATTCAGGGTGACGCCCACACAGGTACATAACATGTGATAAGGCACTGGTGGTGGTATCGTGCGCGGCAAAAAGCAGGAAGTTTGCATGCGGGATAATCTCATCGTCGGTGAAATAGCTGCCATCTTCTTTTTGCGCATTGCACATATGGGTCAGCATATCGGTGCCGTCACTACCGCGGCGACCCGGAATCAGCGCGCTGATAGTGGCTTCCAGAGTACGCTTTGCACGCATGCCTTTATGGAATTTAAAGCCCGGTAGCTCAACCCGGAAAAGCCCCATTTGGCCATCGACAATATCCAGAAAGGCTTGTGTCAGACGCTCAGTTTCATTGCTGTCGCTACTGACGCCGAAGAATACTTCCGACGCCACATCGAGCAGCATGCGTTTGATATGCGGAAAGAACACAAACTGGTCGTTGAATTGCCAGCGCTGTTCGATATCGCGCAATATGATAGGTGTCATCACGTCGATATAGCTGCGCATCGCCGCGGTCTTGAAACTGGTTTGCAAGATACGCCGCTGAACACGGTGCTCGTCGAAGTCGTACATCAATAGACCACGACCAAAGAAAGTGGTTAGCGAGTGCTCGTAGCCTTTTTGCACCGAAAATTCGCGGTCTTTATCCATTACCAGGCGTTGCACGTTATCTGGACCCAACACCATCACAACATGGCGCATGTTCGTGGCGGCAAAGCGCGAAACCGGTCCAAAGCGCTCGTATTGATCTTGCGCCAGGCCGGTCATGCTTTTTAGCATGGCAGGCAAGCGGCCTACTAACGGATAACCGAGATCTCCTGGAATGTGGCTAAGGTCAGTATTGTCTTCGAACTGGGTATGATCGGGTGTATCGGTCGCGGTATTCAACATCATGTTTGGTCAACTATTTTGGTTGTGGTGTAGGTTAAAGTGTCGGCAAGGAAATCTGGTTCGTCAATTCTGAGTTTGCCAAATGACAATCTATCATTTAACTATATACTAATAGTCATAAGTTTTACAGCTCTGTACGGCTGCCATTTCGAACACGCCGGGCACAAAAAAACCAGCGTGTAGCTGGCTTTTTTGGTTGGAAGGCTGGCTACCGCCAGCGTTGTTAAACGTCTTCAGAGGTCGTCAGCGACACCCCACTGGCGCCGGCTTCTTTTGCGGCGTCAATCACAGCAGCATACACTTCAGTCTTGGCCTTGTTATGGGCTTTCACAATAACCGCAGCCTTGGGTTCTTCGGCCCGCAGACGTTCGATATTGGCACGCACCGCACGGACATCAATACGCCGATCGTCTAGCCAGATTTCGCCGGTTGCGGACACCGACACCACAATATTCTGAATATCGGACGGGTCAGATTTTTGCGATTCCGGCCGATTGACTTCCAGACCGGATTCCTTGACAAACGATGCCGTCACAATGAAGAAAATAAGCATGATGAATACGACGTCTAACATAGGAGTCAGATCTATTTCGGCTTCTTCGTCGCCGCCTTGCCGCAAATGATGATTTTTGGCCATGTTCACCCTCTTATTTATTGCTTTTCGACGCCGGCAATCATACCGCGCGATACCGCGCTTGCCTAGCCCGGTCTGCCATCAATTGCGTGCATTTGCCATGTTTGCATGCAGCAGCCAAATTTAACACTTGAATGTTGCATCCATGCCACGATGTGCGCATTATATGAGCGCAGCGCACGGTGCTTTGCCGCGCGAAGATGTTTGAAGCGAAACTAGGAGTGGATGATGGATATTCTAAAAATGGGTGCTGAACTGTTGGCACAAAAAATGGGTTCTTCGGGCGGCGGCAGCGACGCTATTCAAGACGCGATAGGCAAGTTGCTTGGCAGTGGCGACAGTCTTGATCTCGGCAGCATCGTCAGCGGGCTACAAAGCGGTGGCCTGGGCAACATCGCGGCATCCTGGCTGGGCGACGGTGAAAACGAACAGATCTCAACTGATCAGGTCAAAGACCTGTTGGGCGCCGACAAGGTCAGTGAAGCTGCGTCGCAGTTGGGCAGTGACGAAAGCACCTTGCTCGACAGTCTAAAAGATGTGCTACCGCAAATGATCGATAAGTCCAGCAGCGGTGGCTCCTTGCTGGATTCGGTCGGCGGACTGGCGGGTTTGGCAAAGAAATTTCTTTGACTACTAGCAGGTAATTCTGCGCAATAAGGGCCGATTTGATTGGCCCTTTTTATGTACAGGATGTACGGTCTGTCGCGGTATACATGGATGACGTGAGCGGCTTCTTGCAGATCGCTTCTTTGCTTGCAAAAACACATCCCCCTTGATTTTCGACAAAAAATTTCTTATAAATCCGCCTTTTCAAATTTACAGCCCATGGACAGCGAACACTTGATCGCGACCAGAAACACCTGGGCATGGCAATAGCGCGGAGACTTGAATGATCAAGGTTGAAAACCTAAGCAAGTATTTCAATCGCTTTAAAGCGGTGGACGACGTTTCTTTTTCAGTAGCGCCAGGCGAAGTGCTTGGGTTTCTTGGCCCCAACGGCGCGGGTAAATCCACAACCATGAAAGTGCTGAGCGGTTTCATCGAGCCGAGCGGTGGGACGGCCACCATATTTGACCATGATATCGTGCGCGAGCCAGTCGCAGCCAAAAAGCTAATTGGCTACCTGCCAGAGGGGGCTCCCGCATACGACGATATGACGGCATTGCAGTTCCTGCAATTTATCGCAGCCATACGCGGCCTTGGCGGTCACGCTACCAGTCGCATCGATAACGTGGTCGACTTGCTCACCTTGCAGGAAGTGTTGCATCGCCCGATTGACACGCTGTCGAAAGGTTTTAAGCGTCGTGTCGGCATCGCACAGGCTTTATTACACGACCCGAAAGTGCTGATACTCGACGAACCAACCGACGGTCTTGACCCAATACAGAAACACCAGGTTCGCGAGCTGATCAAAAATCTGGCGGCCGATAAAATCGTCATCGTATCAACCCATATCCTCGAAGAAGTGAATGCCGTATGCACACGTGCGATTGTGATAGCCAATGGCAAACTGGTCGCCGATGCGACCCCCGAAGAACTCGAAGCGCAATCCGATTTTCATGGTGCGGTAACACTGCAACTGGTTAACGCCGGCGAAGTGCAGTCACAATTAGCGGCACTGCAGGGAGTCAAACGCATCGAGGTAGACGAACAGAACAGCGCACGCCTGACGCTGATCCCGCAGCCCGGTGAAAAAATTATTGCGCCAGTGCAGCAACTAGTTCAGCAAAACAATTGGCAGCTTGACGAGTTGTTCGTCGAACGCGGGCGCCTTGATGATGTATTCCGCTCACTGGCTTGCAGTGCGGAAACGCGGGGGGCTGCATAATGAGCACCATTAACGCCATCTTCAAGCGTGAGCTCGCCAGCTATTTCGCAACGCCGCTAGCATACGTATTTATTGTTATATTCCTGATGCTGTCGGCGGCATTTACCTTTTACATGGGCGGCTTTTACGCGCGCGAGCAGGCCGATCTGTTACCATTCTTTGGCTTTCATCCGTGGTTGTATTTATTTTTGATACCGGCCATTGCCATGCGGTTGTGGGCCGAAGAACGTAAGTCAGGAACACTGGAGTTGTTACTAACGCTGCCTATTAGCCTGCCGCAGGCAGTTATCGGTAAATTTCTCGCGGCCTGGTTATTCATCGGCATTGCGCTGGCGTTGACCTTTCCACTTTGGATTACGGTCAACTATCTGGGAAACCCAGACAACGGTATTATCGTCGCCGCTTATCTCGGCAGTTGGCTGATGGCTGGCGCCTTCCTGGCGATTGGTTCGTGCATGTCAGCCGCGACCAACAACCAGGTTATCGCGTTTATTCTAAGCGTAGTCGTCTGCTTTCTATTTATACTGGCGGGTTTTTCTTTGGTATTGGAAGCCTTCCAGAACTGGGCGCCAACGATGGTATTGGACGCCGTCGCCAGCCTGAGTTTTCTAACCCATTTTCAGGCGATTAGTAAAGGCGTGCTGGATATTCGCGATGTGTTATTTTTCCTCGTGATGATCGCCGCCTGGCTGATCGCAACCGCCATTGTGATCGATATCAAGAAGGCCGGTTAATACACACCTTTACACTCAACTCTCTGAAATCAAACTTGGGGGTAATCCAAATCTATGAAAGCAAGCAAACTCTCCGACAAAGCCGGCCTACTTCTTCTCGCCGCCGTTACATTGGTAGTGGTCGCCGTCGTCAATACCTTTTTCAAAGGTGCGCGCGTGGATTTGACTGCAGATAATTTGTATACCGTTTCCGCGGGCACCAAGAAAATGCTGACCAATGTGCAAAACCCGGTCACACTAAAACTGTTTTTCTCGGACAGTCTAACCAACGACGTGCCGCAACTACGTGACTTCGCGCGGCGGGTACGCGAGTTACTCGATGAGTTAGCGCTAAGATCCGGGGGTAAAGTCGAACTGCAAGTCATCGACCCGGAACCGTTTTCAGAGGAAGAAGATGCCGCTGCCGAATTGGGGCTGCAATCCGCCGCGTTGACACCGGGCGCCCCGGAAATTTACTTCGGCTTAGCCGCTACCAATGAGAAGGGGGCAAAGGAAGTTATAGAATTCATACAACCCAATCGCGAGCGTTACCTGGAATACGATATTGCGAAAATGATCTACATTGTTGGTCGTGACAAAACGCCAAAAGCCGGCTTACTGGCAGGCTTGCAGGTCAACGGCGGCTTCGATATGGCGACCCGGCAACCTACGCAGGAGTGGATGTCAGTCAGTCAGCTAAATCAGCTATTCGACGTCACCAACTTACAAGACGGAGTTGACGCAATTAGCGAAGATATCGATGTGCTTATTCTGCTACATCCACAGAACCTGCAGGAAAAAACGCGCTATGCCATCGACCAGTTTGCACTGCGTGGTGGTAACCTGCTGGTTTTCGTCGATCCAAACGCCGAGCAAGCCGGCGGCGCCAATCCGATGATGCAACAGCCAGTTGAACGCGGCTCTGACCTTCCCGACTTATTTAAGAGTTGGGGCGTGGAACTGATAGCTAAGAAAGTGGTGGGCGATGCGCAGCATGCGATGCAAGTGAACTCGGGAGCAAGTCGGGGACCCGTGCGTCACCTCGGCATACTGGCGTATCAGCGCGACTCGTTTCCTGCCGATGATATGATTACCAACGACTTAAAACTGCTGCATTTCGCGTCCGCCGGCGCCTTACAAAAAATTAATGACGCGACAACACGCTTTACGCCACTGGTAGTTTCCAGCAAACAAAGCATGTTGCTGGACGCCGAAAAATTTAATTCCCTGTTTGACCCAAACACCCTTTTTCAAGGTTTCAAACCCGACGGCACGCAACACGTACTGGCGGCACGCGTGCAAGGACCCATCGAATCGGCGTTCCCGGACGGTGCGCCGAAAGCCGATGCTGCAGAACAAGATGAGAATAACAGCGGAGATGAAGCCGCGGCAACAGATACCGACAGCAAAAAAGCCGAGGACGGAGCGGAACAAGACAAAGCCAGCGAAGACAAGAAAGAGCCCGTCGAACATCTTGCCAAATCCAAAGAGGACTCGAACATCATTATCGTCGCCGATACCGACATACTTTCTAACCGATTATGGGTTAGCATTCAAAATTTCTTTGGCCAACAAATTGGCTCGGCTTTTGCCGACAACGGCAGTTTTTTCACCAACGCGGTGGATAATTTGATCGGCAATGCCGATCTGATCTCAATCCGTGGTCGCGCCGAGTATACGCGCCGCTTCGATAAAGTCGATGAGCTCAAACGTGAGGCAGAGGCGAATTTCCGCCGTCAGGAGGAAGGCCTGCAACAACGCTTGAGTCAAACGGAAGAGAAATTAACCGCTCTGCAAGCCAAAAAAGAAGGCGAGGAAAAACTGACCTTGAACCCCGAACAAGTCGCAGAAGTCGAAAACTTTCAGCAGGAAAAATTGAAAATACGTAAGCAGCTGCGTGAAGTACAACATCAATTGGGCAGCGATATCGAGAAGCTCGGCACGCAACTGAAGCTGATTAATATTGCGCTTATTCCAGTGCTGCTAACAGTCGTTGCTTTAGTCTTCCGCAGCAAACGCAGAACCGCCGCTGGCGCTTAAGCTCTGCATTATCTTTCCGCGCTAACACGTAACCATGGGAATTAATCGGAGGTGCCTTAAGAATATCCCGGGTTTACCTGCAGTATGACCGCCTGGCACCCCACCACGCCAGCGCGCCGGTTGCAACCAGGGATAATCCCAGGACCAGAGCCAGCATAACCTCTCCACCCATGCCAGTGCCCGTTGCCCGCTGGTAAGGCAGGGCATACGCTACCACCATCAGACCGGCAAACACTATGCCAAGCGCGATGATGAACCGGGCGCAACGCAGGGTTGCGCGTTGCCTCACGGCATCAACTTCAGAGTCGGGTGTTTCGTGCAACTTCTCACGCAGTCGGTGCTCTTCCTCGCTAACCGTGCCGCCGGAGATCACGAGCTCAATCGTCAGGTAACTGAGCAGTGCACCCACCACTATCGGATGCAGGTATACCGGTAGCTCTACGATATCAAACATGCCCAGAAGACGGGCAGCAATGTTGCCGAGCAGGCCGGCGATAATGCCCCAGAAGGCGGCGCCTTCCGTGATGCGACTACTCCATACCGACATGAACGCCACTGGCCCCCAGGATGAAGCATACAGGGTGCCGACGAAATAGGTGATCCAGAACAACTTGCCCTGGGGTACCAGGCTGGCTATTAGCAGCGCGGCGAGGCTAACCCCCAGCATGGCCCAGCGACTCAGGCGCAACTGGCGCTGATCGTCTTGGTGGGTCGTCGGTACCAGATCGTTACTGACACTGAAACCCACCAGAGACAGGAAAGTAGATGCCGAGGACAGGCCTGCAGCCATGATTCCTGACATCAATAACACCCCCACCAGGGTCGGCATCACATTCATTGCGGCCCAGATCATATTCTCTTGCGCCGGTTCAATCGACGGGTTGATCAGGTTGATAGTGGCCCCGGAGAACATAAGTACCGTATATAAAATCATTACCGCGGCACCGGTAATTGCGGCGGACCGCAGCACGGTGTGTTCATCCCGGGCCATCAGATAGCGGCTTGCCTGCCAGGGGCTGACGGCAACCACCACGCCCCAGGCCACACCCAGGATGGCGGCATAGGTCATCGCCTGGCCCGCGGTGGCCCAGTCTGAGCCCGGGCCGATCATTCCATGCCAGGAAATAATCCCCGGCTTTGCCTCAAACGTGGCCAGTCCCTTGATAGTGGTAAACCAACCGCCGGCATCCTGCACGATATAGCTGAGCCCCAGGAATGCCACTGCCGTGAACAGCAGGAACATCATGGTATCGGTGATCACCACACCCTGAGAACCGGAGTACAGGGTAAACAGGGTGTAACCCGCCCAGGCCGCGAACAGGGCAACGTGAAATGACAGTCCCGTTACCTCGTGGACGATGGTGGCGGTGCCCTGGGTTACTACCATCAGGTAGCCGGTACAACCCAGGACAATGGAAATGCCAGCGATGGACTGCACCCGGCGACTGAGAAAGCGTTGCCCAAAGTACTCGGCCAGGGTCAAGGCCCGACTGCGGCGCAGGAAGCGGCCAAAATACAGGGCGCCGGCAATGTAACCGACACAGTTAAACGCGGTCAGAATCAGGATGATAGTTGGATAGCCTGCGTAGGCCTGGCCAGTCTCCCCCATGAAGGCATTGGTGCTCATCAGGCTGGCGACTAGCGTGCCCACGATCAGCAGGGTTGGCGCCTGCCGACCTGCCACGAAGTAGTCTTCCAGGTGTTTTACTTTGCGGCCTGCATAGTTGCCCGCCGCGAAATAGACCAGCAGGCTGACCAGCAAACCTATGGCATACACATTCATAGCGCCTTCCTTTTTATTATGGACGCGATATTAAAAGCGTGCCCTACGTGGCCAGATCACAGCCCATCATCGAACGACCCATCAGTACTATACGCGGCTTATTCCACTGCTGCACAATCGTTGCGTTGGTCTTCCGCAGTAAACGCAGAACTGCCGCTGCTGCTACCTTTACTTCACAACGAAGGTCACCTTCATCAGCACTCGGTATTCGCCGACTTTGCCGTTGGCCACAACGACGTCCTGCTCCGCGATCCAGGCACCTTTTATACCCTTGATGGTCTTTGAGGCTTTGGCCAAGCCCACTTTGATCGCGTCGTCAAAGCTCTTTTTGGAAGATGACTTTATTTCGGTTACGCGTGCGACTGCCATATTATGCTCCTGATACGATTGAAAAATGATTGCATAAGCGCGATACCTTTCTAACAATTCTGCTTGCGCCGCACAAGATATTTTTTTGGCAAATAAAACCGGTCGACTGGTCTGCCCAGGTCAGTTTCTAAGCAGTCAACAATGATTATAAAAAGTAAGCGCGCTGCACAAACCAGAACACGCCAACCGAGCACAACAGCGCAGACACAATGTCGGTGGACAGGCGCTTGTCCCAATTCCGAAACAGCGTGAAAAAGAGTAGACCGCATAGCCACATTGCCAACACAATCGCGATCTGACCAAGCTCAACACCCACGTTAAAGCCAAACAAAGCCGGCACCGCGCGGCTCGAAGGTATACCAACCTCCAGCAACACATTAGCAAAGCCGAAACCGTGCACGAGGCCGAATAAACCGGTGATCAACGGTCGAAACTTCCTGGCAGTAGCTTCGCTGTCGCTCAATTGCAGGTAGCAGAAACTAAACAGCGCAAGACCGACAACGCTGAGCCACGGCGGGCCAGAATGTGTTAGTCCCCCAAACAGCGCCAATACGCAAAGCAGTAGCCCAACGTCTATGGCAATTCGCTTATTAGAACCACTGCGTGCGGCAATATTCTCGACCGCTACCAAGGCGATGGTAAAACCGATTACCGCTTCTACCACACCAATGTTAGCCTTGGCATAACCCAATACCGCCAGACTCAGCGTGATGCTGTGGCCAATAGTGAAACCGGTGACGATAAAAATAATATCCTTCAGGCGACCGCTGAGAATGATCAGACATAGCAAGAACGCGATGTGATCAAGCCCTTCGAGAATATGCTCAAAACCCAGCACAATGTAAGCAAATACAGTGGCGCGGTTGCTTTCAAATTGCGTCTCATCATCTTGCTCGCCGCTGAGATTAAGTTTCCTGCTACGCTGTCGTGATGTAAAAAGTTGCTCAAAATTCTTATCACTGTCCAACGCGAACTTGGCGAAATGCACATGCGAGGCGCTTAAGTCGAAAAACGCCTGATTGTGCAAAGTAAGGGCGGTGGCGTCCGGTGGACAACGAAACCGCAATTCAGCGATCAGGTAACCCGGCTTGGACGCTTTAATTTGCGGTACCGCCAACGACTCGCATGGCGTGCTGTCGGCAGTAATGCCGACGACTGACTGAAGATGGTTTACCAATAGTTTCGGCAAATCGGACTGCGGATCTATCGCAGCTAGTCGGGTCACTTCACGCGAGGCAACAGTAAAACGCATAGTGATGTGATCATCCACCAGCTTCCAAGTGGAAAACGACTGGCTTTGCGGATCGGCGCTGGCCGTGCCGCCTGCCACCGCGAACATCAGGCCTAACAGCCACACGCGTATAATCGTCACTGGCATGAGCGAGTTCGTCACGAACTCAGTTTGGCAGTGCGAAATTCCGGCGCCAGTACAACGTCTGCTTCATCGCGCAGGTTATTTAGATAGTCGCGCAGGGCTTTGTCGCCAGCACGACGCCGGTATTCGTTTTCAACCTGCACGCGCACCTTGTCGAAATCGGTATCGCTGCTCGGCTCATTATCTAACACCAGCAATATGCTGTAACCGCTCGCCGTTTGCTGAGCCTGGCTGATACCGCCTGGCTGCATTTTTTCTGCCACTTTTAGCAAGGTCGGACCAATGTACTCGCGAAGTTTGTGCGGCGGCAACATCGCATTGGGAATATTGAGTATCTGCTCATCGGCGAAGCGCTGCTGCACTTCCGCTACGCGCACACCCGTTTGCAGCGCCTCGACTGCTTGTTTTGCTCGAGCGTAAACTTCATCGTTCGCGCCGCGTTTCTTAAACACCAGTTGCTGCACTCGCAGCCGCGCCGGCTTTGCGAAATATTTTTTGTTGTCGGCGAAAAATGCGCGCAGCTGATCTTCGTCGGGTTGCAAACTCGACGTTTCAGCCACTACCGAGTTGATCATCGCATTGGCGATTGTCTTGCGTACCTGCGGATCGGATTGAATCAAGCCGATTTCAACGCCGCGCTGAATCAATAATTTCTCTTCAATCATACGATCCAGCACGTGGCGTTTGTCTTCTTCAGTCAGTGGATTGCGTTTGTCTCTCGCTAGCAATTGCAGGAAATTATTGTAATCGTCGCGTCGAATGATCCAATCGTTCACCTCAGCAACAATAGCTTCGGCAGGCGGTTTTTTCGACTCTTGCAACATACCCGTCGCGGCGAAAACTACACCCAAGATCGTACCAGCCAGTAGCAAATACGTTGCACGCTTGTCTTCTTGCATGGCAGTAATGGACCTCATTTCAATGACAATTTGTGAACAATACTAAAGGCTTGCTGCCGCCGCGCGTGACTGTTCGAGATAGGTTTCAACGATGTTAGCAACCTGCTCAAGCGATCCGGTCTTCATACCACCGGCGGCTCCTTTCTGCATGCGTGCGTAAACACCTTCAACAATGCAGGCGCTCTTCCACCACGAAAAGGCAATATAGAAGTCTCGATTCGATAAATCGAACCCGGAACGACTAGCATACAGCTCGGCAACTTCAGCGCGGCGCATAAAGTGCCCTGCCCGGGTCGGCGGGTCGGGCAAAAACGACACTTCGTCACCGGGGTCGGACCAATACATCATCGACCAGTAAAAGTCGGCGACCGGGTCGCCAATGGTACACAACTCCCAATCCAACACCGCGATAATGCGATGGTCCGCGCCAAGCACTGTATTGTCGAAGCGGTAATCACCGTGCGCGAGTCCGGGCTGGTTTTTCTCCGCCGGAATAGTCGCACTGAGTGTTTCGTATAATTCATGCAGCAGCGTTAGCTCACGGGTTTTCGACGCTTCGACCTGTTTTTTCCAGCGCTTTAACTGGCGTTCAACGTAGCCCGTGTGTTTACCAAGATCTGCCAACCCGATTGCTTCAAGGTCTACGGTATGAAATGCGATTTGTACATCCACCAGCGACTCAGTTGCCGCCTGGCACTCGGCGCGCGTCATAGCAGCCGCGGTATTGCTGTCACGCAGAATCAATCCGTCGACCCATTGCATACAGTAAAATTCGGCGCCGGTAACGTCGGTATCGGCACAATAGGCTAGCAACTCCGGTACCGGCACACCGCAGCTTTCTCCTCCCAAGGCTTGCATAATGCGAAACTCGCGCGCCATATCATGCGCCGTGGCAATCTGTCCGCCGGCGGGCGGGCGGCGCAGAATGAAAAACTTGCCGTGGCTATCCATGACCTTGTAGGTCAAGTTGGAGCCACCGGCGGCAATTAAGTCGAAGTGATACGGCGCTAAGGTACCGGCCGCATTCGACGCCAGCCAATCACACACCTTGTCGTATGCAATACCTTTGAGAGCATCCGCCATGCGCTTATTCCTCAACAGCCTGCAGCACGACCCGCCAGTGCTCTAGTTTCTTTTCCAAAGTCAGCGCCGCCATCGCTGGGCTGGTGGATGGCAGCCGACTATATTCCAGATTCGGCCATCGCTCACGAACCTGCGGCAGTACATGCTTGCTATACATTTGTTCGGCCTTGCCGCCATTGAAAAACACTTGGCGCAGCTGCTTGTGATCGGCAAAGAAACCGGCAAAATCATTTGCTGAAATTGACCGCTCGTCGATAGCGGAATCGAGGCTGCCGGGTCGAAAGCAAGCGGCCAGAACATCCCACACGGCTATGCCATGCCGCTTTAGGAAAGCCTTTTTTTTGGCGTAGCTGAGTTCTGCCGGCGCATCGAATAGACGTTGCATGATGGGCCAAAAGGCGTTGCGCGGATGGGCATAGTACTGCTGCTTCTGTAGTGAAGCGACGCTGGGCATGGAGCCAAGAACCAGCACCACTGCATTTGTGCTGGCAATCGGCGCAAAACCTTGGTTATAGGTCATCGCTTATGATTGAACTAACTTTTTTGGTAAGCCGCGTGCGAGATGGCATGGGTTTTCTCTCCTGAGTGAAGATGCTAATGAGCAAGTGTGGCGAGCAAGTGATCAAAGCGTAATCTTTTTACTTGCAATTTTGCAACGGATTATTAACCTGAAGCGGCAAAAACAAGCGAAGAATAAATGTATGGCAGCATCACGACCACTCGATGGAATTAGAGTTATTGAATTGGGCCAACTGCT
This sequence comes from Pseudomonadales bacterium, assembly GCA_051008535.1. Classification (GTDB taxonomy): domain Bacteria; phylum Pseudomonadota; class Gammaproteobacteria; order Pseudomonadales; family JAUIET01; genus JBBKXJ01. Next base: position 12,591 of record JBPCXM010000408.1, read on the forward strand.
GGCAGGTCCGTTCGCCGGCTCATTGTTGGCATATTTCGGCGCTGAACTGATTAAAGTCGAACCTCCCGATGGTGGTGACCCCATCCGTGGTTGGCGCGTTGTCGATGACGACGGTACTTCCTTTTGGTGGCGCAGCCTGGCGCGCAATAAAAAGTGCGTGGGTATTGATTTAAAACAGGAACAAGGCCGCATGCTGGTGCGGCAGTTGCTGGATTCTGCCGACGTGCTGATCGAAAACTTTCGCCCCGGGGTGATGGAAGGATGGGGCCTGGGGCCAGATGATTTGAAAGCAAGCAACCCCGGCCTTATTTACACACGCATTTCTGGCTATGGCCAGACCGGACCAAATGCCACCAAGCCCGGTTTCGCTTCGGTTTGTGAGGGTTTTAGCGGTTTTCGCTACACCAACGGATTTAAGGACCAAGCACCAGTGCGGCCCAATCTCAGCATAGGGGACACCATCGCTGGCCTGCATGCGGCCTTTGGCGTCACCATGGCCTTACTTGAGCGCGCCAAGGAATCTAACGGTAACGGCCAAGTGATCGACGTTGCGTTGTTCGAGGCCATGTTTAATTTACTCGAAGGCGTGATACCCGAATATTCCGGTGCCGGTGTTATTCGCGAACCTTCAGGCACAACCGTGACCGGCATTGTGCCCACCAACACCTACCGTTCGCGCGATGGTCAATTTATCATTATCGGTGGCAACGGTGATTCGATATTCAAACGCCTGATGATCGCTGTAGGCCGTAACGATCTCGCGACCGATCCACGCCTGGCAAATAACAGCGGCAGGGTGGAACACGAAGCGGAAATCGATACGGTCTTGGCCAGCTGGTGCGCAGGGCAGGACGCAAAAAACATTCTCGAATTACTGGAAGAGCAGCGCGTACCGGCCGGGCCGATTTACAGCGTAGCCGACATGTTTAACGATCCGCATTTTCAGGCTCGTGAGTTATTCGAGCAGGTAGAAATCAATGGTAAACCGTTGGACTTGCCCGCTATCCTGCCCAAGCTTAGCGCAACGCCGGGCCGCACCGACTGGCCGGGCCCGCAGTTGGGTAGCCACACACAGGAAGTGTTAGAGGATATTCTGGGTTTGGACGCAGACACGATTGCCGAGTTATCTGCGAGCCAGGTTATTTAGGAGCAAGTGCATGGCAAAACCATTGCCCGAATTTGTGAACTTCTTGCTGGAACAATTAAGCCCCATTGGCCCGGTGCGTGCTCGAGGAATGTTTGGTGGTCACGGCGTCTATCTGGAAGATCTCATGTTTGGCCTGATCGCCGACGAAACCCTGTATTTCAAAG
>JBPCXM010000409.1:0-3812 GCA_051008535.1 Pseudomonadales bacterium
CCGCGGACAATCACGAACTGCCCGTTGCTTGGCATCCCAGCTGGAAGATCGATGAGTGTGGCGCTGCCGTAGTCAACGGTGAGTCGGTTGACCGTAAACAGCATATTGTCCAGGTCCAGTCCAGCAACTGACCCGACGAGTTGCACGCCGATACTCGTCGTATCGGACTCGATGCGCGTTGCCATGATGTCGCCGGCGTCGTTTAGAAATCCGCTGATCTGGGTGGTTGCCCCAAGCGTCAGGCCGGCAAACGTGTCTGCATCGATACTAGGGTCAAACACGGTATCCGCATTGGTCAAAACCGTCTGGCCCATTACGATCAACCGTTTCAGTGCCGCATCGATATTCTCAACCGGACCAATGGCCGTCGCGAAATAGTCAATCTCGTCGGCTCTACCCTTCGCAACACTGAAGTTAGCTTCACCCTCTAATGCGACAAGCTGTCCCAGCTTGAGGTCAGAAACGTTGGCCGGCAGTCCATTGATATTTACGTTAGTGGCGTTCGTGTCGTAGCGGATACCATTGACGGTAGCACTGTTTAACTCGGTGATTGCACCAAAGGCAGAGAGTGGCGCCGTATCATTATCAATGATGTTAACAGTGGCCGATGCATTGGCACCCAACGTTGCACTCGAAACATTGCTTAACGTCACAGTAAACGACTCTGGGCCTTCTGCCGCATCGTCATCAGTGATGGCTATACCAATGGTTTGGTTGCCAGACATCTGATCGGCATAAGTTAGTGTTCCACTTAACGAGCCATTCACTGCCGTATAGTCCGAACCGCTTACGGCGGTGCCGTCCGCGATGGCATAATCCACGCTGACCACACCAGCGTTACCACCACTGCGGGTGACTGTCATGTTGACGACTGTCCCTTCGGTGCCGTCAAATGAGGTCGCTGCAATCTGTATGGTTCCAGGGGGGCCGGGGTTATTACTGTTACTACCACCTCCACCTCCGCACGCACTGAGCATCGCCATGCACACAACGCTTGACCAGCGTAAAGTGTCTCTTTGAAAATTCATGACTCTTTACCATTTCTAGCTAATAATCAAAGTTTGCTGTGTGATGTCGCGACTGTCTATTCGCAGATGTACGCAGCGACGTTCGGCAATTGCGGATTGTCAGCGAGGCAGTCGTCTGTCAGACTATTTAGGTATATGGAAGCGCAGAACGTGAACTCGAGGCATGACGAGAGCCGCACTTTTGGAATACGACTGTCAGAGGTGCCTTTTCACTCGCAGGAGGCAGAAGAGCAAAGACATGACGCAACAAAGTAAATCAACGGGAAACAAATTTGCAGCAGCGCTCAATAGGGATTGTTACTGTATAGCCGTCAACAAATCAGTACTACACGACAGTCTGGAAGCACATCTCCGAGACTCGAACTTGCCAGAACAACTTCTGGCTGAGCACAGCCACCTGTTTGCAGACTCACCTGTCTTTTTATGGCAGGGACACATCGAAAAAATGGAGCAGCTTATTCGCGCGGTAGAGAGCCTAACCCGCAATGGCGCCTATCGAGACGCTGTATTGGCCACTGCCCCAGCCAGCGTCCGCCACGACTTGGGACCGCGAGGTGTCTTTTTCGGCTACGATTTTCACCTTGGAGCCGATGGCCCCCAGCTGATCGAAATCAACACCAACGCCGGTGGCGTTTTGCTGAACCTTTACTTGGCTGCAGCCCAACAAGCCTGTTGTGACACGGTGATCAACTTCTTTGGCGGAAAAGCCAATTTCGCAGATGTCGAGAAGGAACTGATTGCGATGTTCAAGAAAGAGTGGCAATTACAATACCCAGATAAAACCCTGTACACAATCGCCATTGTTGATAACGATCCGTCAGCACAGTTCTTGTACCCCGAGTTCTTGCTGTTTCAATCACTCTTTGCACGCCACGGTATTGAAGCTGTCATCGCCGACCCCAAAGATTTCATCATAAAAGACCACGCCCTGTGGTTAGGAAAGCATAGGATCGACCTTGTCTATAACCGACTTACAGACTTTTATCTGGAAATGCCTGAATCCGCTTGTTTACTGGAGGCCTATCAGCAAGGTATGGCCGTGGTCAGCCCGTCCCCACACACCTACGCCCTCTATGCCGACAAACGTAATCTGCCGCTGCTATCAGACTCAAACCGACTCAAAGAGTTTGGCGTAGAGGAAGAAGTCATTGACGTGTTAGAGAACTCTCTGCCAACCACAGTGGCTGTCACACAGGACAACGCCGATCAACTCTGGGGAATGCGCAAGCAACTCTTTTTCAAACCCGCCACTGGCTATGGCAGTCGCGGCGCGTACCGCGGCGCCAAGCTCACACGACGGGTGTGGGAAAACATCCTTAAGGCCGATTACATCGCTCAAGCCATCGTCCCACCCAGTGAACGACAACTCATCATCAATGGTGACAAACAGTCACTGAAACTCGACATTCGCTGCGTAACGTATAACGGCAAGATTCAACAGTTATCGGCCAGGCTTTACCAAGGTCAGACGACCAACCTGCGGACCGAAGGCGGCGGGCTCGCCACTGTTTTCCCAACACCAGAAGGTAGCTGTTGCTAGAAATATATTAACCGGGCACCGGTATTTTTATGACGATTTTGCCCTTGTGGCGTCCCTCTCCGAAGTAACGCAATGCGTCAGGCACTTCGGTTAGTTGATAGGTTCTGTCGATAACGGGAACGAGCTTTTCCGCTTCGATAAGCTCCTTCAGGTCTGCCAGACCTTTGTTCGGCCCCTCTGCCACCAAGCGAAGTTTCCTGTCCTCGCGGGTGAGCGTTGCAAAAAGGCTCAGGAACCAGAGTTGGTAGACTCGTGGTATAGAGCCGCCGATCATGGCATAGGTTCCCCCAGGTTTTAACGCACGCTTATTGTCGATCATGGACCGAAAATTCTGACAATCAATAATCAGGTTGTAACGTTCTCCGGTTTTTGTGAAATTTTGTTGGGTGTAGTCGATAACGTGGTCTGCGCCGAGCGACCGAATCAAGTTTAACTTATGTGGGGCATCTACCCCCGTTACTTCTGTGCCGGAGAGTTTGGCAAGCTGAATGGCAAAGGTGCCCACGCCACCACCAGCCCCGTTAATCAATACCTTTTGTCCTGACTGCAATTGTCCGGCTTTGCGTATTCCTTGCAGGGCCAGAACACCTGCTTGGGGAATGGCGGCTGCTTGCTCAAAAGTCGAATTTGCAGGCTTCGGCAGCAGAGCAGTTTCATGCGCACAGGCGTATTCCGCAAAACCACCCCAGCTATCCCAGAGATCCCCAAACATCTCATCTCCTGGCTGGAATCGCGCCACACGCCTGCCGACTGCTTCGACCGTGCCTGCTATGTCAGCGCCGAGTACCTGCTTCCCTCGCTTTGGCTTTAAGAGTCCGAACATTAGGCGATTTATAAATGGTACGCCGTTCAGGTATTCCCAATCCCACGAATTGATAGACGAGGCGCGAACACGTATCAATAACTCGTCGTCCCTCGGCGTAGGTTTTGGGACCTCTTTTAGTTTTAGGCGATCTGGCGGTCCGTACTGTGTAAAGACAACCGCTTTCATGCACATCCTCTATGGACACCAAGCAAAACTTGAGTCGGAAAACAGTGTGGTCACCACAATAGTTAAGTTACCGCCATCACGCCATTTTTTCGACTTTATCCCCCTTTCCTATTCGCACCTTTTCCTCAAGTTTGACGGTCATGGGAAACTGGAACTTCAAGGCCGCATTCGTCATTCCAATTGTTCGCATCGCTTGTATGACCCTGCAGTCGGTATCTTCAAGTGCGTGTTGCGCTGTATATTGAGCGGTGTC
>JBPCXM010000410.1:0-4816 GCA_051008535.1 Pseudomonadales bacterium
TGTACGCCACTACCAAACAGACAATTCTTCCCAATTCGACATTTGCCGATATTGCCTTGAGGCCCAACATAAACTCCTTGTTCGATCTCGGTATCGGCATGGGAAAGTAACGTCGAAAATGATATGCAAATATCGTTTGATGTCTTTGTGCAAGCGAGGCTGTAGAAAGCAGCTCGGGAATAGACACCAAATTTCCCTGGCACAATACTGAGAAACTGCGAGAAGCTTTGAAATACACCATCGATACCGCCCAACAACGATAGCAATCGATAGATCGCGAACAAAGGTAGTACTAATACTGTGAAAATCAGTTTAACTGTATGCTTTAGTTTCGTTCTCAACGACATTCTCGCGCCCAGCATCGTCCTTTCGACATGTAATTTTGACCGATGATGGCCGAAACTTACCTCATATCCAGGTTTTTATTATAGTAGGGATAGTAAGCCAACGCCCATTTCGCCGACATATAACTGCCGTTAGCTGTTTATTTTTACAGCTGACTGGTGGTTTCCGGTATTCCGTCACACAAAGCAGCTCAGGCCTTTGGGCCTCCTTCAAATAACCCAATAATGCCCTCACATTGGCCAAAATGGAGTAGTGATAGCAAGATATTTATTTCAACAATGTAAAAATGTTGTGATACAAATGGTATTATTTATGCACAACTTGTGAAGTCTTACAGTCCACAAACTAAACAGAACAGCTAAACTTGATTTATTACTTACACAACTACTTATTGACTCTGCAGGAACAGTACAAATGAAAAAATCGCTAGCATTACTTCTTCTTATCTCTATGCCATCATTTGGCGCAGTAATATTCTCCGACAATTTCGACGCCACTCCAGACTGGCAAAATGATGGCTCCCAGCGCTGTAATTGGATTGGGTTTGATCAGGCCTCCGGCGGTGACGATTGTGCGAAACTGCCGCGCAATTATGATTTGGTATATGTGTCGGACGCTAACCCAACCAAACCGATGTGTGAGATTAATGCAAAGGGGAAACGGGGCGGTAGTGGTAAAGGTTTAAGGGTAACCGATGAATCCAATGGCGGTAGAAGCAAATGGGGATCCGATTGCCAGATTGCCAAATACTTGGGTCGGCAATATTCTGAGTTGTGGGCCTCGTTTTACATCAAGTACAATCCGAATATGAATTATAGCGGAGCATCGAAAATATTCCGCGTAGGGCACTATCGACCAACTGTGGTTGACGGTACCGAAGGGATTAGCGTCTTTAATACCGACAAAACGACCGAATCGTTGGGCTTTCTGGACACTAAGCAGGCCTATGCCGATATCTTCCGGTTGAATACCGCCCTTCGTTGTACTCCGGAATATAAGTGCGGCAGTTATGACGAAGCTTTTGAGTCAAGATTTTCCCCCTCTGAATCGTGGCGCGACACCATTGGTGATGGGAATTGGCACCTTGTAGAAGTGCAGGTGGTGATGAATAGTGCACCTGGTAAAGGTAACGGTGTGTGGCGCGTCTACTGGGATGGCAAGCTACACTCGGAGCGTACCAACGTGCCATGGCGCATGGCAGGTGCGGATTCGAAGGTAACCGGATTTAACCTGTTTACAATTGCTGGCAATTCCAACAATGTCTGGGCAGGACAAACAAATGCAGAGCAACACATGTATGACGTAGACGACGTAAAGGTTTGTACAACACGTTGTGGTGGAGGAGTATCTCCAGCATCACCACCGGTTGCGGAAACTTCTAAGCCCGAATCCCCGGTAGTTACTGTAAAGCAGTAGCTACCAGACTTATGTTCTAAGACCAGTCATGGCTGGTCTTGCTTGGTACTGACCACCAACCAAATGCAAACCCTGATAAGTTTAAGCAACTTACTGTTGCTTAAACTTATACGCTCACCCTGCTCATTGAACACGTCCCACTGCAAAATATTGTTGCAATGACTTGTCCGGCTGTCTTTTAAAGGCTTCGCCATAAACGAATCAGCACGTGCTACGCAATAGCAATACCGCAAACTCCGAACTCCGAACTCCGAACTCCGATGCTACCTTGAAACTCAAAGTGCCATGTTTATTCCATGCGCCATGAACAAACCAGGCGCAAGCGCATCAACGTCTAAAAACACCCTTTACTAAACCTTGTGTGCCGGCCAAAATAGGTTGCAGATTAATAAACTTAGGTGTAAGGAAGTTTTCCAGCTAAACTTTCTAAAGCGTCGCATAAAAATGCAGATTTAATCGAGGAGCTCGTAAATGCCCGTATCCTTGCGGAACAGTATTTTCTATACGCTCTTATTTTTGTTTTGCATTGAGGGAATATTGGAGTACCGCGGCTACACGCGTGGTTTTAGCACACTAATATTTGGCACTCCATCAAAAACCTACGCACGCGATAACAATGAGAATATCGAGAAAAGCTATGGACCAAGTGCTGAATTCCCTTTTCGCAGCAGCATAATTGAGCCCAGCTTTAAAACTGCCGAAACCGTAAGAATATGGATTGCCTCGGCGTCTTATGCCGAAGCAATAGATCGGCCAGTGCTAGAAACGTTTCCCAGCATGGCTTGTGGTGCGCTCAGTAAGTCTGGCGTTCCATGTCAAATGTTAAATGCCAGCAAAGCCGGATGGTCCATTAAGAATAATATTGAGCAAATTCTTACAGAAGGGAGGCGATGGCAGCCGGACTATATTTTGCTTTATCAAATGGGCAATGATGTTAAAAGCCTACTACAGGAAAATGACCGGAGGTCAAATTCTGGTAATGATCTTGACAACGGAATATTCGATGTTGTTGAAGACAAAATGCAGAAACTTATAGAGCAAACCAACTTGTATGTCCATACGCGGGAGTTTGTGGGTGGCTATATTCTCATATCTAGTCATTTAAACGAGCAAATTCCAGAATTGGTATTTAGAGAATATAGGTCCAGGCTTGAGGCTTATATAGCTGCTTGTAAACAGATACAAGCCAAACCTGTGTTAATGACTTTCTTGGGAAGAAACAGGCCTGAGACCGCCGATAATATTCCACTAGATCTCAAGTTTCAGCTATTGAAATATACTAGCCTCATTTCTCCGGAGACTTGGCCACGGATAACTTCCGAGTTGAATAAAATTATTAGACAAGTGGCAGAACAACATAAGGTCTTGGTTATTGATTTGGAAAAAGCAGCATTAGACGAACCCGACAACTTCAAAGACTATTTTCATTTCACAAAAATTGGTCACAAAAAGGTAGGAGAATTTGTCGCCAAGGAAATGAAAGATGCTGTTAATAATTCTTAATACCAGGTCATAGAAATGGTATTTAACTCTGTCGAATTTGGGATATTCCTTGTCAGCTTACTATATCTCTATTTCTCAGTATTTCGAGGTGACAAGCAGAGAGATGTCCTCTTGCTGGTTGCCAGCTATATATTTTATATGGCTTGGTATTGGACATACGCAGGGCTAATATTTTTATCATCAATTGTTGATTTTTTTATCGGCAAAAAACTGTACAAAGAGCAAGATCAAAAAAGGAAAAAGCTGTTTTTGTTCGCGAGCTTAGCAACGAATTTGTCCTTGCTAGGTATCTTTAAGTACTTTAATTTTTTCAGTGATACGACCGCAACAATCTTTAGTGGCCTAGGTTTTCAAGTAGATGTTTGGCACCATGAATTGCTACTGCCCGTTGGAATATCGTTTTACACTTTTCAGACATTAAGTTATACCCTCGACATTTATAGAGGAAAGATCAAACCCGAGCCAAAATTTATTAAGTTTGCTACCTATGTCGCATTTTTTCCTCAGCTAGTCGCGGGGCCCATAGTGAGAGCGGCCGATTTCCTACCCCAACTTAATAGGAAATTAGCCGTTACTGATAAGCAAATACAGCTAGGTCTATCGCTAATTTGCCTGGGCCTCATAAAAAAAGTTTGCATTGCCGATACTTTGGCACTGCTGGCAGTAGATGCCGCATTCGAAAACCCGCAACAATTCTCATCTCTAGATCTACTTTTTTCATTGTATGCGTATGCTTTTCAAATATATTGCGACTTTTCTGGCTACTCAGATATTGCAATTGGGGTAGCGATGCTATTTGGCTTTAAATTTCCGGTGAACTTTAATAAGCCTTATCTATCGGCAAGCCCCAGCGAATTTTGGACTCGGTGGCATATATCTCTGTCATCTTGGCTAAGAGACTACCTTTATATTTCGCTAGGCGGCAATCGCGGAACAAGCTTGATGACTTATAGGAATTTATTCCTAACAATGCTTCTTGGAGGCCTATGGCACGGGGCAGCCATGAACTTCATATTGTGGGGAATATTTCATGGCTCGATTCTTATATTGTATAGGTTATTAAAGGTTTCTAACGCAACAACTACATCTGGGCTATTTCTTCAACGCTTTATATTTTTTCATTTAGTCGTATTCGGCTGGCTGTTATTTAGAGTGACAAGTATGGACAATTTCCTGGAATATTCCGCCACACTATTAAGTTTCAGCACTGGGATTTCACTAAGCCCCTTGTTCTTTTTTATATTGCTAGTCGCGTCGGTGTCGCATTTTATTGATTTTAATAGGATACAAGAGTGCGTTGGTAGATTTCCCATTTTACTCAGATCAATTGCCTACACTTCTGTGTTACTACTGGTACTATCTTTTTCTGTAGAGGATGCCGCCTTTATTTACTTTCAATTCTAATAGTCACCTTAAGGTCAGATAAATGTAAGCGCCAAATAAACCACGCCCTTTCGTCAAGCTGATTCCAGTGCCACGCTGCTCTCTGGTTTTGGAGGGATGGTATGGAAGAAGACCTGCAGCGAGAGCTGACTGCACTTCAGGAGAAATG
>JBPCXM010000411.1:0-3208 GCA_051008535.1 Pseudomonadales bacterium
GGCCATCGAGTGGCTTGATGTCATCAGCGACGGGCGCAGATCGAGAACCGGAGTGTTCGGCTATCGTGTTAAGATCCGCAGCTGTTATATCAGCATGGGCCGCGCTGGATACTGGTTTAACATCGCGCATGGCGCTGGTCTCTTTGTGTTGGTATTCGTACTACCTGGCATGGGTGTCGTAAGGCGTATTTTACAGTTTAACTAGAGTTGAATCTAGTAATAGATTGAAATATAGTATTTCGCAAGACTTATACACAGACCAATTTGCAGCTACAGCCGAGGATTTTTGTTGAAATAAAGCGAATGACTTAGAGCAGTGAGGGTGCGCGAATGCTGCCGAAGAAAGCTTGCTGACTTGTCAGCACCCTACAAAGCTATTCTGGGTGTGGTGCGTCGTTTGAAAATACTTCGCGACCATCCACCATGGTCATCAAAACTTTAGCTTCGCTTATCTCGGCAGGTTCGATTTTGAACAGGTTCCGGTCGAGCACGATCAGGTCGGCACTTTTGCCGACTTCGAGTGAACCACTCACATCGTCCAATCGCATGACAAAGGCAGCGTTACGGGTATAGGCGTCGATAATGGTTGCCAACTCGACGCGTTCGCTTTCTGTTAGTATTGGGCCCTTGTTGCTCCACGGGTCTTGTCGTGTCACCGCCACCTCGATGGCCTCAAGGGGATTGAGCGATGAAACGTCCCAATCGCTACCTCCGATGATTGTGCCGCCAGTCTTGACGACGCTGGCTATCGGATAAAAACGACTGACGCGTTCTTCGCCGACTTCCGGAATCGCCACATCGATGTAGTCGTCCGGATAGGCCCACAGCGATTGAAAGTCTGCCGCGACGTTGAGATCCCCGAAACGCGGTATGTCAGCCTTGTCGATGAGCTGCAAGTGAGTAATTTGATGACGATTGTCGCTGGGCCCGTTGACCTTACGCGCGTGCTCATAAGCATTGAGAGCGTTTCGGATCGCACCGTCGCCGATCGCGTGGGTGTGTACCTGCACGCCCATCGCATCTATTTTCTGGACCAATTCGTTTAGGGTTTTTTGATTGTAGAACGGTGGAAAGTTTTCTTCGCCGCCTTCATACGGCTGTAACATATACGAGGTACGAGTTTCGATGACGCCGTCAATGTATATCTTGACGGAGTCCGCGCTGACATAGCGGCCACTAAAACCGTTCCTCTTGGCGAGCAGGTCAAATATTTCAGACCCGAAGGCCGCTGTATGCCAACTCGCCGGAGACAGCGAAATCAATACGCGTGCGCTTAACTCCCCGGCGCTGTCCGCGCGTTGGTAAGCGCTGGCCTGCGCTTCGTCTAGTCCAGGCTCCGTGTATGCTGTGATTCCGAACGCCGCCGCTCGTCGCTGGCCGGCAAGGATACCGTCGCGCCGGCTTTCGTCCGTTTCGGGCGGTGTGTGTTTTCCTACCAATGCCATCGCCGTGTCTCTTAGCGTGCCGGTAGGTTTTCCGGTTTTAGGATCCCTCTCAATGACGCCGCCGTCCGGGTTCGGCGTATCCGCGTCGATGCCGGCAATGGCCAGCGCGCTGGAGCTGACCCACGCGGAGTGTGAGAAGGAATCGACGAAATATGCTGGCTTGCCAGCGAATATCTCATCTAACCATTCGATCGGTGGTTGCCCGTTGTCAAACGCGGCCAGCGCCCAGCGAGCGCCTACCACCCAGTCGTTTTCGGCGAAGCGTGGCTCCTTGCTGCAGACGATCAGGGCTTCACGAATTAGCGCCCGGTCGCGCAGGTCGTTCAGATTACAGCTACTCTCACTAAGCCCGCCGGCCAGAACATGTGCGTGTGAGTCATGAAATCCGGGCATCACCATCTTATTGTCAAGTTCGTCCACTTGGGTTGCCGCGTCAATCAATTTACGCGCTCCCTCATTCGTACCGACGTAGACGATCTTGCCGGCGTCTATTGCAAGCGCTTCGGCCCAACTGTGTTCGTCATCCACGGTATAAACAGCGGCATTTAGCAGAACCCGGTCCACACCGGATTTTTGCGCTACACTGCAGCCGCAAAGAGTGGCTAGGGCAGCCACTGCGGCGAGTGTCACCGACATTATTGTTTTCAACGTTAGCGTCCTCGAAATCTACTTATGGTTTGTTTGCAGGCGAATTGCGATCCCCGCCGAGACTGGCTGGATGCCAGTATAGTCTCAGAGGAGGCCAATGGGCAGTTATGTGGCTCGCTAATATATGGCACTATGGGTGTTTATAGCGGCCAAAACTCTACCGAGGTGTAAGTGAACAGGTATCTCAAATCGTATTGTCGGCTTCTGCCGGTCATAGCCCTTATTGTCTGTGTCTCTTCACAGGCCAAGGAAGAAACCAAAGCATTGACCGCTGCTCGCATTGTCGATGGCTATTCCAACAAAGCATTGCTTGATACCGCCATTATCGTCGAGGCGGACAAAATTATCGAAATTGTAAAACTCACAGACATTCCCGCGGGCACTCCCGTCATCGATTTGGGAGATGCCACCCTGATGCCGGGCATGATAGACGCGCATATGCACCCCCTGTTATCGAGTGGGGACTATCAGGAGAAGCATTTAGCGCAAAGCTCCGCCTACAAAACACTTCGCGCGGCGGCGTTTCTGCAGCAACTGCTGCTTGCCGGTTGGACCGGTATACGCGTGGCGGGTGATGGCGATGTATTTTACGGTGACGTAGATCTTAAACGCTCAATAGACGAGGGCACGATCATCGGGCCGCATATGGCTGTCGCCAGCCACTATTTGTCAATCACCGGCGGTGGTGGCGATGTAAACTATATGTCACCCGAGCAAAAACCGATGCCCGATGGCTTAATCGTCGATGGAATAGACGAGATTCGCCGTGCCGTCCGGAACGAAGTAAAATACGGCTCGGACTGGATTAAAGTGCTCGCCACGGGTGCTTATTTATCCGTGGGCGACAGCCCAAAAAATGTATCATTCAGCCCGGAGGAATTCCAGGCCGTAGTGGACGAAGCCAATCGTCAGGGCATTCCCGTGATGGCGCACGCACATGCCACCGCGGGTATTAAACAGGCGTTGGATGCAGGTGTGCGCAGCATCGAACACGGTACATTTTTGGACGATGAAGTGATAGCCATGTTGGCAAAGCAAGACACTTGGCTAATACCAACCATTTATATCGGCGATTACTACCACGAAAAAGGTACTTTGCGAGAGGACGAGCGCAA
>JBPCXM010000412.1:0-4324 GCA_051008535.1 Pseudomonadales bacterium
GTGGCAGTCTTACGACATTGTGTTTCGCAGACCTCGATTTGATCAACATGGCTGTTTGCTTGCTCCCGCGAAGCTAACCATGTTTCACAATGGAATCTTGGTTCACCACGACCGCCAATTGTGGGGACCAACTTCCTGGCTCAAGAACCGCCCGTATACATCGCACGCAGATCGGTTGCCACTGGCTTTGCAAGATCATGGCAATCCGATTCGCTTTCGAAATATCTGGCTCCGCGAACTTCCCGAAGTCCAGCAACCAGGTGACGCTAGAGCACAACCTCATGGCTACATTCGTCTCACTTTAGACGAGCTTGATCGTTGCGTAGGAAGTTATTTAATTGACGATAAGATGCCACTTGAAATCGCTCGAATCGACGATCGTCTTTTTTTTCAAATCATGGGCCGAGAACGCCTGGAGCTCGTACCTGCTTCCAAGCACAAATTTCACTTCAGGTGGACTGGGGGCATGGTACTTTTCCCAGAGACCCAGGAACAAAAAGTGGCTCATTTTGAATTTAAGATGGGTAGAAGAACGTACCAAGTTGTACGCGTAACCTCTGCAAGCACTGATTAAGTCCTGATCGAGATGCGATAGGACATTGAATGGGCTTGATTGGATTTGACGAAAGGCGAGTTTACCCTGTAGATATTAAGGGAAGTTATCATGCGTAAACATGTATCAAATCAATTGTCAGATATGACAGGGGCTTTGGGGAACACATTACAGCACAGGCTTGTTGCTATTAGTATTGGTATGATGCTTTTGGTGGGCTGCAGTAATGCCTCAACAGATGAGGCCAAGCAAAATGCACCCGCAGATAATCAAGCGACTGAGGCTTTGGTCCGTGATTTTATCACCCCACCTGATACGGCTAAACTGGGTACCTATTGGTACTGGATGAATGATAACATTTCCTTAGAGACCACCCAAAAAGACCTGAAGTTTATGAAGGATATGGGCATTGGTCGTGCTTTCATTGGTAATATTGGCAATTATGTCGAACCTGGCGATGTCAAAATATTCAGTGATGAATGGTGGAATATCACGGTTAAAGCCATCGAAACGGCGTCTGAATATGGCATCGATATCGGCCTGTTTAACAGCCCTGGATGGAGCATGTCCGGAGGGCCGTGGATCGATAATGATGAATCTATGCGATACCTTGCCTCGGTTAAGATGACTGTGCAGGGGCCTGTGAAATTACGAACGCCACTGGATGCAGGGCCAGATTTTGGCGATGTTGCTATGATGGCGTTCCCAACGCCAAAAGGCATTAACATATCTGATCTAAAGCCAAAAGTTTCAGCCTCTATTCCCCTAGATGATATTGAAAACTTAGTTGACGGCGATATAGGAACAACCGTTGGTAATTTAACCAACCCTTTAAAAAGTGCCGTACCTGTGACGATTGATTTCACCTTAAATCAGCCACTGAAGGCCCAAAGTTTACAAATATTCCCTGCTGGCAGCGGACTGGTCGCGCATGTGACGGTACAAGCTTTTGTCGATGGTGCCTTTAAAACTATTAAAGAATTTCAATATAATCGCCGCCGGAAGGCCACAGACTCTCTAACAGGTTTCATGCCTTTTGGGCCTGAAGCGGTTAGTTTTTCGCCAACAACGTCGACGAAGTTTCGGTTAATATTTGATCAGCTCCCCAATAAATATTCTGAGATTGCAGAAATACAATTAAGTTCATCAGCGGTGGTTGAAAATTTTGTTGAAAAACAATTGGGTGTGATGAAAGACGACCCAAGCCCGATGTGGACCGAATATAAATGGAAACCTCAAGGGGAAACAGCACCTGAGTATAATTTGGACCCTGCCAGTGTCATTGATATATCTGAAAAGCTTGATGGCGATGGCACCCTGAACTGGGACGTGCCAGCGGGCGACTGGACGATTGTGCGATATGGTATGAGAACCACCGGCAGATTAAACGCCCCCGCCAGCCCAGAAGGTACGGGCTTTGAGCTAGATAAAATGGGCACGGATGTTGTCGCCAAGCATTTCAACAGTTACATGAAAAAATTTCAGGACCGAGTGCCTGGCGAAAAAGGCAAGTCCCTAAAATGGGTGGTCGCCGATAGCTATGAAGCTGGTTCGCAAAATTGGACGGATGATTTTGCGGATGCCTTTCACGTAAAATATAACTATGACCCAAAACCATGGTTGCCTGTCTTTAATGGTATTGTGGTGGGTAGCGCGGCGCAATCAAACAGGTTTATGTGGGATGTACGCCGGTTGATCGCTGACCTGATCTCTTATCGATATGTCGGCGGCATGAACAAAGTGTCGAAAGAAAACGGCATGAGGTTGTGGCTTGAAAATTATGGCCATTGGGGTTTTCCCGGTGAATTTCTGCAATATGGTGGTCAAACCGATGGTATCGCCGGCGAGTTTTGGAGTGACGAAAAAGGTGATAGCTCAGTAGCACTTGGTAGTATTGAAGTGAAAGCGGCGGCGTCCGCGGCGCACATATACGGCAAGACAAAAGTCTCCATTGAAAGCTTTACCTCTGACGGGTATGTCTACGGGCGTTATCCAGACTTTTTAAAACAGCGGGGTGATTTTGCCTTTGCCAATGGCGGCAATGACATCCTTCTGCATCTTTATATTACCGACCCAGAAGAGGACCGCGTACCGGGCATGAATGCATGGTTTGGTACGGAATTTAACCGTAAAAATACCTGGTTCCCCCACGCAGATGGGTTTACCGATTATCTGCGCCGGACCATGCATATGTTACAGCAGGGCTTGCCGGTTAATGACGTGGCGTATTTCATCGGTGAAAGCACACCCGCCATGACAGGGCCAGAACGACCAGCCCTGCCAAAAGGCTACTCCTATGATTTCATCAATGCTGAGGTATTACTGAACCGTGTAAGCGTTGATGATGGCGATTTAGTTTTACCCGAAGGCGTGCGGTATAAATTACTGGTATTGCCGCCACTGGATACTATGCGGCCAGAAGTTTTAGCCCGTATTTCTTCGCTGGTTGAGCAAGGCGCGACGATTTTTGGCCCAGCACCCACATCATCGCCAAGTCTTGAAGGATATCCTCAGTCTGACCAAAAAGTACAAACGCTTGCGGCAGCGCTTTGGGGAGATGTGAACGGTAAAGATATAACGGCCCATCAATTTGGTAAGGGGGCGGTTTATAACGGCGATACACTAAACCAAGTGCTGGCTAACTTGCAGTTACTGCCAGATGTTCATTTTAAGACCGGTCTGCCTGTGTTATTTAATCACCGGAAAACAGCAGAAAAAGACATCTATTTCGTGGCAAACCAAAGCGACAAGCCGTTAACGTTTACGCCTACATTTAGGATCGTAGGCAAACAGCCTGAGCATTGGAACCCTGTTACGACACAGATACGCGATCTGCCAGAATATCAGCAAACAAACGGCGGTATCACGGTACCACTAACGCTTGCGCCGAAGGAAAGTGCTTTTATTGTTTTCTCAAGGCCGCTTACGCAATTTAAAGAGCAAGCATTAAGTAAGCAGAAAAACTTCCCGACCCCAATGGTTTCCCCATTAGCCGTTACCAATTGGCAGGTTCAGTTTGATACCGCGCGTGGTGGTCCAAAAGTGCCTGTGATCTTTGACGAGCTTTCCGATTGGTCAACCCACAGTGACCCTGCAATTAAAAGTTATTCAGGGACCGCTGTCTATAAAACCAGCTTTACGGTCGACAGTCTTAATGCCGCACAGCAATATAAGCTGGACTTAGGCAAGGTAAAAGTGATCGCTAAGGTAAAAGTAAACGGCGTGGATGTGGGGTCGGCTTGGACCTCACCTTGGGCGGTGGATGTATCAGATGCCTTAAAGCAAGGTGAAAACACGCTGGAGATTATGGTGGTAAACACATGGGTCAATAAGCTGGTCACAGATCTGGAATTACCAGAAGACCAGCGCTCCACATGGGTGTCCTATGACGAAGGCCTAAAGGGCAGAGCCTTAGATCCATCAGGCTTGATGGGGCCCGTAACACTGCAAGCAGTCCCGCGTTAGGGACTGCTTGGTGACTGATTTTACATCTTTGGTTTTAGGCCAGCTTTGGTTTGCACGTCAAAGAAATGCTTGTTGACCGCGCGGCCAGAGATATAGCTGGTGATGGTGGGCGCCAAAGTGTGAATCTTGCACGCGCTCTTTCCGCGAGCAACGGTTGTGGGTCTGTGGGACTGGGCTATGAGTGTGTCACCGCTTTGCGCTATTCAAGATGTATCGGCGGGAAAACGAATCGCGCGTCGCAGGCGCCTTTCGCCCACGAAGCGATTTCGACAAGAAGCTGATCATCGATTTGCTTGAAGTGCCTTC
>JBPCXM010000413.1:0-4225 GCA_051008535.1 Pseudomonadales bacterium
GGTATTGCGGGCTCTGGGTAGCGAGATTGAATAAGTGGTCCCCTTGGCGCCTATCGGGCAGCCATAGGCACGGCAAGCCCCGCCGTGAACACAGGCTGGGCGATTGTCATAAACTCGTGAGTTGATAGAAACAGGCACAGTGAAGGGGGTATAACCGACCGCTTTACTCCCCTTGGCGAATTTCTCGCTACCGACCCGGCCTGGGTGTGGTGGATTGGGGTAGCCCTTGCGTCGCGGTGGTTCGAAGGGATTGGCGCCGGCAACGCCCGCTACGCCAAAATCCCACTCGGCTTTTTCATACCAAGGTGCCATGTCGTCATAGTCAATGGGCCAGTCGGCCAAATTGGCCCCGGCTACCGGTCCTTCTACCGACAAGACTTTGAATTCGTCCGGTCGAAAACGCCATGAAATGCCTGCCCAATGCGTAATGGTTCCGCCGACACAATGGGCAATATCGCTGATCTTACCGGGTTGTGCTGTATCTTTGGAGGACGATCTGTAAGTTTCCAACTGATTGGCCGAGAAGACCTGATCGCGAATGACGATGCGCAATTCATCATCGTCAAATTCGCTCGGTGGTATGGAGGGGCCACGTTCTAACGCGACAACTGAAAAGCCGGCAGCAGTGAGCTGGTCAATCATGACGCCGCCACCAGCACCGGTACCAATGACGCAGACGTCGAATTCGGTTGTATTGCCCATTTTGTGGCCTCCATATCTCGCTATATCTTCTGATCGAGCGTGCCGGAAACTACGGGCAGGTTCAGTATGATCCTTATAAAGAATTGGCACAACCGGCTAGCTATCGGAGTACACTGTGTGCGTTTCTCGGCTCTTATATAGATGCCACTGAATAGCGGTGCCTGAACAAGGTGGCTATTTTTTCCGCATTGAGGTTGCTACTGGTTCTGGATTACGAACCCATAAAGTTGAAGATACGGAGAGACGATGGAAATTTCAGACGCGTATTTGCCCCAACAGATATTCCTTCCTGAACCGAATACTGGCCACCCAACACCACGAGTGTTCTTGGCCCCACAGCGCTACATTCAGGGAGCCGGCGCACTTGATGGGATCGGGCGTTACTTGTCCCTCACAAAGGCTAAAAAGGCAGCGGTCCTGATGACAGATCGCGGAAAGCGCAACGAAGGGCAACGACTGCTCAAAAGCCTTGATAGCGAGGGTGTCGACTCGCTTGTTACCGTTTTCAATGGAGAGTGCTCCGTCGAAGAAATAACACTACACGTTGGTGGGCTTCAGGAAACCTCCGTAGATTGTTTGATTGCGGTAGGTGGAGGAAAGTGCATCGACACGGGTAAGGGTATTGCTTTCCGGCTCGGCATACCCGTCGTAATCGCGCCCTCTCTTGCATCAAATGATGCGCCTTGCTCCGCTTTGTCTGTGCTATACAGCCCAGAAGGCGTATCGACCGGTGCAGAGTTCTATCCAAACAATCCAGCCATTGTTGTCGTGGATACCGCCATCGTTGCGGCGGCGCCAGAGCGCTATCTTGTTGCTGGGATGGGCGACGCAATGGCGACTTGGTACGAAGCGCAAGTGTGCCTCACAAACCCGAGCGGAGTGACTACGGTCGGTGCAAGGCCAACCATCGCCGCGGCCGCAATAGGCGATGTATGTGCTCGAACCCTGTTCGCAGACGGGGTCAAGGCCGCGTCAGCGGTTGCACGCTCAGAAGTCGATGCTGCGCTTGAAAAAGTCGTTGAAGCCAACACCTTGCTCAGCGGTCTAGGCTTTGAAAGCGGCGGGCTTGCCGCAGCTCATGGGATTGCACAAGCTTATACAGCCATTCCTCACGTTGAGTCGAACTTTCTGCATGGCGAAATGGTTGCCATGGGAACACTGGGTCAGCTAATGATAGAAAATCGTCGGGCAGAAGCGATAAAGGTGGCTGAGTTTTTCGTCGATGTTGGTTTGCCCGTTCACCTGGCGCAGCTGTCACTAGATCCCAAGGACGACAAAGCGCTCGATATCATCACGGAAGGTACGCTGGCATTTCCGTTCATCGGTAACATGCCGATGGAACTGGACGAAAGCACTGTTCGAACAGCTCTGGTTGCAGCGGACGAGCTCGGTCAGACAGTGAACGCAAACCGGGGAGATACAGCTTTCCGCAAACTGCACAGCGAATAGTCTCAGGACAACAAACGTGCCGGGAAACGGCCGGTCATGGCCGATAGCACGAGTAGCCGCAGCATGCCAATCAGTTCTTTGCCTAGCTGGCGTATCCAACGTTGCTGACGTTCAAAGTTCTGGACGGTAAAATGGTGCTCACGGCCCAAACTGGTTGTTGGTGATTTAGTCGCAATTGGTGTGGTATGCATCACCGAATTACGCTGCGGGACCGTTGCAAGATTTGTCGGCTTCAATCCGCTACATGACTGTTAAAGACTTGGCGCGCCAAGACTTCTTTGCAACTATTAAGCCTTTCAATAGGTCTTAGAGGTAGTCCAGATCGAGAGCGGAGATCGCGATCAGTTATTTGGGCGCCTCAGAAGTCATCAAGAACGGAGGAGCACGCTAGTGATCAATCGCAGAGATTTCACTCGTTATTCAGCATCCGTCGCTATTGCAGCCTCCATGCCGCCAGTAGCGAATTCAGCGAGCCACCAACGCATGTCGAGACGGCCAATTCGTGGTACAGACGAGTCTCTGCCTGTTGTTGGACTAGGTAATTCGACATCTTTCTTTGCTAGCGATCTGAGCATTGCACGTAATCTAATTGACATTTTTCTTGAGCACGGTGGAGGATACATTGATCTTGGTGGGTCTAGTCGAATCAACGTCGGCAAGATTGCGCGAGAAAAAAATGCAGCCGACGAGTTGTTTTTAGGCAACTACCTTGATGCCAAGGGCCTTCAGGAAACGCGCTCAAGCGCAAAAGCACTGGCTAAAGAACAGGGCAAGGCCATGTTGGATCTCGCAAACTCGAGAGATCTTCCGAACTATCGCGCAAATACTGACCAATTCAGAGCACTTAAGGAGGAAGGCCTCGCTCGATACATCGGCGTTGCTCGTTTTGGCCCGCACGTGATAGACACAATGGTCGGGTTGATCGAGGATGAACTCGTTGATTTCGTACAGATCAACTACTCCCTCATCGAACCTCAAGCGGCAAATCACCTCCTTCCGTTGGCACTTGACCATGACGTGGCGATTATTATTAATCGCCCATTTATCAATGGAAAGTTCTTCGACATCGTCCGTGGTGTGAAATTGCCTGAGTGGGCAATTGAATTCGATTGCCACAGTTGGGCGCAGTTCTCGCTCAAGTTCATACTTGCGAATCCAGCGGTAAACTGCGTGCTGACCGAAACTGCAAATCCCAAACATGCAGTGGATAACTTGGGAGCAGGCTTCGGTCGCCTGCCGGACACTGCGACTCAGCAGCGCATGTTGAAGCTCATACAAGATTTACTATGAGTCGCTCAATGGCTGTGGCATACCGTGCGCAAATGACTAACAGCTGCTAACCGTTGGCGTCGAGAATTCCTGGTGACAATCACTTGGATCGACTGACTTGTAAACGAACACATTGCTAACAATCAGCCTGATCGACCATAATCGACATAAACGACCCAGCAGCATCATTCGCGCGGATCACTCAGTAGCAGGCAAAGGAAAAAACGATGATTGTAGATGTATGGATGCAGCATCCAACCGAACGTCATTCAAACCACGAGATGTTCGCATCACTTCGACGCTGGACCAAGAGCTCGTCCCGACCACAACTGCACACACCGGAAACTACCATTGATGCGATGGATAAAGGGAACGTGTCGGTCAGTCTAGCTTCAGCATGGTGCGCACCCGACGGTTGGATGATTTCAAATGACGAGGTAGCTGAAATTGCGCGCGCCTATCCGGATCGCATCGTTGGTGTTGCCAGTGCTTCACTCCACAAGCCGATGGACGCTGTTCGCGAGTTGAGAAGGGCGGTAAATGAACTCGGGTTCCGCGCACTGCGCATAGTGCCGTGGCTCTGGAATCTTCCCCCCACAGATCGGCGTTACTACCCTCTCTATGCGGAATGCATTGAGCTTGGCATTCCGTTTTGCACGCAGGTTGGTCATACGGGTCCACTGCGGCCTTCAGAGACAGGACGCCCAATCCCATACATCGACGAAGTCGCTTTAGAGTTTCCGGAGTTAAAAATTATCGGGGGGCACATAGGTTATCCATGGACGCAGGAGATGATTGCCGTTGC
>JBPCXM010000414.1:0-4306 GCA_051008535.1 Pseudomonadales bacterium
ATCTACTGTCCAACCCCGAGGCCATCAAATACGCTAAAGAAACCCAGGGCCGTAGTGTGGCCAAAGGCTTGAAAAATTTTCTCTCTGATCTGAGACATAATAATGGTATGCCCTCGCAGGTTGACAAAAGTCGATTCCGAAAAGGAAAGGATGTGGCGGCCTCACCGGGCGCGGTGGT
This sequence comes from Pseudomonadales bacterium, assembly GCA_051008535.1. Classification (GTDB taxonomy): domain Bacteria; phylum Pseudomonadota; class Gammaproteobacteria; order Pseudomonadales; family JAUIET01; genus JBBKXJ01. The sequence goes on from JBPCXM010000414.1 coordinate 179, forward strand.
GTTTCGCAACGAACTTCTAGAGCTAATTCAATATCAGCCATCCACTTCCCGGGTCTATCAACGGCCACTCTTTTTCTGCAACTCCATGATTAACCGCTATTATATGAGCGACCTGACGCCCCAGCGTAGCCTGTTCAAATACCTTATAGATCAGGGGTTTCAGCTCTTTTCCGTCGTGTGGCGCAACCCATCGCCCAACAATCGCCAATGGGGCATGGAGGAGTATGTTTCCGCATTAATCGAGGCCATGGAGGCCACGAAAGAAATCTCGCAACAGGAAACGATTAACAGTCTGGGTTTGTGTGCGGGCGGCACTGTTGCCTTTGCGGCCATGGCATACCTTGCTCAACAAGATCGCAATTTCTGCTACTCCCACACCTCGCTGGTGAATGTCGTTGATAACGCAGCTGACGACACCGTATTGTCGATACTCGGGACCCCAAAGGCGGTGGCGGCCGCTAGAAAACGAATCGACCGGCATGGCGTCTTTAGCGCTGACGCAATGAACCTTTCGTTCAATATGATGCAGCCTGATAAGCTCATCTGGCCGTATTTGGTACAAAACTATTTGTTCGGTGAGGAGCCCCAAGACTCGGCTGTCATGTACTGGATGAACGATCAAGTCGCCTTGCCGGCGCGATTGTTCAATCAATTTCTCGATTTCATGTTCAATAACAGCTTGGCTAAAGGCAAATTTGAGCTGTACGGTACCAGAATAGCCCTCAGTAGCATTAAGACGGAGACGTTACTCATTGGCGCACAACAGGACCACATCTGCCCCTGGCGAGCGGGCTACCGCACCCGTGACTTATTGGGTGGTAAAGTGGAATACCTGCTCTCCACCGGCGGTCACACGACCCCCATGACAGCTCCTTCCGATGACCCGCGTGCAAAGTACTACACCAACCCCAATCTCACCCTGCAATATGATGAGTGGCTTGCAGGTGCTGCAGAGCACAATGCATCCTGGCGCGGGTTCTGGTCAGACTGGTTAGGAAAACGATCCGGCGTCAAGATAAAGGCGCCTGTGGAGTTGGGTAACAAGAAATACTCTGCCCTCGATCCTGCACCTGGCACCTACGTTATTCAGTGATAGCCGTTTAAGATCAGCTAATGTGCAGTCATTTTTGGCTAATATACTGATTAAGCGGCAGCACCGCTTTCGATCGAGCGATCCGACCAACGATAGATCGTTCTGTTCCTAACGTCGGTGGCCTATCCTTTCGACGCTGCGAAATCTGCTCTTAGCCCTTCTTCGGTCAAACCGTATTTTCCCGCAATGTTTTCATAAAACGGCTGCCAGTGATTGGTCAACACCTCTATTGTTTCGTTGTTATTTTTCAGGTTGTTATAGGCTGTCTCACCGGGAATGCGGACACGCTGACCAGGTCGCGGCTTGCAGTTTCTGATATCCCCGACGTAGCTGTCGGCACGTTCTTTGACCGCATCCATCGGACCGAAAATCGCGGGGTTGATACAGAGGTAGTAGCTTCCACCTACGGTCGTGGTCGCATCGGTGCCTTCCTTTAGCGCCCGCTGATAATCGTCCGTATCAGAAATTTTGTTAGAGGGCACACCGAGAGGGTTAACAATAGCGGTCATCGCCTCGTTCCATAAATTCAGGGCATAAGTGCGCGGCGTTTCGATTTGACCGGCGCAGGAATAACCCCAAACCCGACCGTAGCCTTCATAGGGTTGGGCATAGGGTTTGGCGTCGTCGGTGACTTCTCCACTTACCGGGTCAATACACCACTTGCCTTTCATCGGTTTATCATGCAACACCGCCTCGGAGATATCGGCATCGTAGAATTCACCAAATTTCAGCGACGCCCATATGGGCGGTTCCTTACCCGTTGGCGTAATCGCGTCGAATGGCGGGCAGGACAAAATGTTTTCCATGCCGCCAAAAGGAGCCGCCAATGGTGGCGTATTGTTGGACGCAACGGCCATCATATCGTGCTCATAGGCTTTATACACATAGGCGGCAAAGCTGCCGGCATCGTTGTGGTTGCCGCCATACGCAATGGCGATACCACTGCTGCGCGCTTTTTCTATAGCGATATCCGCCATCATGTTGAGTGTGTAATACCCTGATGAGCGTTTGCCGTCGATTACCGCCCAAGCCGGCCCCTCACTAATCACTTCCGGCGTCGCCGCCATATCCAGGACGCCGACGCCCAAGGCGAGATCAATCACCTCGTAAACACCCAGCCCCTGATTCAATTTCCCTTGAATATGGGCGAACCCGATCGCTTCTGCAACACAGCGAGCATGCTCTTGTGACCCGCCCGCCGCCATCACTACGCGCTCAATGGCGTATTCCAAAAAATGAATACTTTCTAATCGTGTTTCGTCAGACATGACTAACTCCTGCAAAAAAGGTGGAGAATATACCCAGGCTTCCACATTAAATGAATTGCAGCGACCTTCGAATTACCCCTTAAGGGTAATTCGAATTCCCTCACTGTTTGCCACCAGCAATAAAGTACCCACCGAGGGTAATACTGCCTGCGCAGGCAAACGTTTAAGCTATCAGTTTCGACAGCTGATATAAATCCAGGCAACAGTAGTGGATGACCATTTTACTTTTTCGAATGGTGGTGATGGAGATTAAGTTGGAGGATACACATGTCAGTAGACTCATTATTTGACCTGACGGGACGAGTCGCCCTGGTCACTGGAGCCTCCAGTGGATTTGGCGAACACTTCGCCAAGGTGTTGGCAGAAAATGGCGCTAAAGTGGTAGTTGGCGCGCGTCGGCTGGATCGGCTGGAAAAGCTTGTTGAAGACATAAAGTCTGCCGGTGGTGAAGCGCTGGCAGTGGCCATGGATGTAACCGATGGCGATATTGTGAGTGCTGCATTCGATAGCGCGGAGACAACGCTGGGCGTGGTAGATATTGTCGTCAACAATGCGGGTGTCGCCGATCCCAAAAAAGCGCTGGTGGTAGATGAAGACAGTTGGGATTTTGTCGTTGATACCAACCTGAAAGCGGTTTGGCGTGTCGCCACAGAAGGCGCCCAGCGGATGGTGAAAGCGGAATTACCCGGAAGTATTGTCAATATCGCCTCGATTCTAGGGCTGCGCGTCGCGGTAGATCAGAGCAGCTATGCCGCAGCCAAAGCTGGCGTCGTACAGCTGACAAAGAGTATGGCGCTGGAATTAGCGCGCCATCATATTCGCGTCAATGCCATCTGCCCCGGCTACTATAAAACTGAAATCAATGAAGATTTCTTCAATACAGAGAACGGTCAAGCCTATATCAAGCAAACACCCGCACGACGCTTGGGGGAAATGAGTGAGCTGACCGGACCCCTGCTGTTGCTGGCAAGCGGTGCCGGTTCATTCGTCACCGGGGTAGCGCTGCCTGTCGATGGCGGCCATTTGCTTAAGTCGTTATAGGGCGATGAAAAAATGACCAAATATGACTACAACGGCAAAGTCGTACTCATCACCGGCGCCGGTTCGGGTTTCGGCAAGATGGCCGCAGAAAAATTTTCAGCCGCCGGAGCCAGCTTGGCGTTGAGCGATATCAATGTTGAATCCGTTGATGCCGTCGCCGAGGAGTTACGTACCGTCGATGCCAACGTGGTGTCGATGGCATGTGACGTCAGCAAAGAAGGTGATGTACAGCAGTTTGTAGCGGCAACCGTCGCTGAATACGGCAAACTGGATGTCGCCATTAACAACGCCGGCATGGCCCATGAATTAACAAAAATGACCGAATGTGATGAAGCACTGTGGGATATCACTGTTGCGGTCAATCTCAAAGGCGTGTTCCTGTGCATGAAACATGAACTCCAGCAGATGTCACAGCAAGGCTGCGGTGTCATTCTCAATGTGAGCTCCGCCGCAGGCATTCTCGGCGCGCCCCTGCTGGGACCCTACGCGGCAGCCAAACATGGGGTTGTTGGCCTGACGCGTACCGGCGCCGTGGAATTTGCACGCAAAGGAATTCGGGTAAATGCCATTTGCCCCGCCTTCAGCCATACGCCCCTGGTAGATAAGTTGGTGGAGCAGAAGGATGAATCGCGGCTCTCCAATATGGCATCCCATATTCCCATGCAGCGATTAGGGCAGTCGGATGAAATTGTCCAGGCCATGCTCTGGGCTTGCTCAGATGACAAT
>JBPCXM010000415.1:0-2923 GCA_051008535.1 Pseudomonadales bacterium
TAATACCGAATGTGCGGGGTCGTCTTGGGCCAAAGAAATGCGAGGGCAGAATGCCACCGTTGTTATTCTGGCCATCGTAAGTAAATTCATCCGTCAGGTTTTCAACGTAAAGCCCAGCCGACCAACCGGCGTTCGAGATGTAACCCACACGCAGCGCAAGCTCTTGCGAGGCGTCGATTTCGGTTTCGTCGAGATCTTCCCAACCACCACCGCGCTCGGACTCATAGAACATCTCAAGGCTACCCTTGATTTCACCGTTTTCCATGGGGAAGTGCGCATTCAGCACTACTGCGCCAGAATATTCTGGCGCCCAAAACAATGAGCTGCCTTCGCAAGCAGTGACATCTTCCAGACCGCATATAGTTTGCAAGTCGTTCGCTTCACTGTCCAGCCAGGAAGCCGCGATGTACAAGTCGAAGTTTTCGCTGATCAAGGCTGTGATAGATCCTTCAAGACCGAAGGACTCGGCCTCTCCCACGTTTTCTACGCTGGAAGCGCCGCCATCAAAGACCACAACTTGCAAGCCTTCGTATTCGTAATAAAATGCCGTTAGGCTAACGTTGGCGTTATCGCCAAACGGCGTGCCCTTATAGCCTATCTCATATGAGTCAACCGTTTCAGGGTCAAACGTGTTGGGTCTAAAACCGGCAGCTTGGCTTACGTCCGTTGCTCCACCGCCAACGCCGTTGCCGTCCGCGTCGTTCAGTGCAAAACTACCAAAACCGCCCGACTTAAAGCCTTCGGTGTAGCTGGCAAAAACCATCGCCTCGTCGGTCGGTGTATAGCGGACAAGAAATCGTGTTTGTACATCATCCCAGGATTGCACGTCATTAATGTCGCCAGCTGTTGAAAAGGTATACGCCCAATAAGGACCTAGGTCGCTGGCGGGTGTGGGCACGTTAATCGTGAAGTCTTTTTCATCATCGCTGTAACGTACACCGAGACTCAGATCTAATTGATCGGCGATGGTGTATGTTAGATCGACATAGGCGCCCCAACCCGTGTATTCACCGACGATCCGTCCCGATTCTGTCAATAAGCCATCGGCACTCGCGGTGAAGGGCGATCCATAATAGGCGTATAGATCGGCACAACCGGTAAAAGTCTGGCCTTCGTTATAAGCAGCTCCGTAATACTGGCAGAAAAAGTCTTCTTCACCCGAAAAAACAAACTCGGTATCGATTTCTTCCTTGTAGTAAGACACACCGGCGTACCACGATAAGGGACCGCCGCTGTTAGACGTGAGGCGAAGTTCCTGCTGGAAGTAGTCGCCCTCCTGGTCTTGCCGGTAGTTGTTGATATTTAACGGCGTGCCGTCATAGTCCTCGTTGTAAAAATAGTCATGGTCTTTGTAGCCGGTATTGGATGTGATGGTTGCCCAGTCCAGTTCATAATCGACCCTGACCCCTAAGGTGAGAATATCGGCGTCATCATTATCGCCTCCTGACTGGTCACTATCGGTATCTTCTTCACCGCCGCGCAGATTGACATCACCTAGCGCCGCTTCAAAAGTATCCCAGACATCGCCGCGTTCTATCGCTCTGTACACCGAGCCGGACTGCTCGCGCGATTCGAACTCCACCGTCGTACTGGCGCTCAATGCGCCGTTTTCGTAAGAGGTTGACCAGCGTAATGCCCATTTATCGTGTTCGATGAGTTCATCGCCATTAAATTCATTGTCAACAAAGCCGTCTTCCGTTGAGTAGTAGCCTGCAAGACGCATCGCGAAATTATCATTGACCGGCAGGTTGATCGCGCCTTCGACAGCTCCGCGGCCGCGCTCGGCAAGGTCAAGATCAACATAACCCGAATTGCCAGCGCCAATCTCAGCTTTTTGCGTATGTACGCTAAACGCGCCGCCGATGGAATTACGGCCAAACAAAAAACCTTGCGGGCCGCGCAGAATTTCGGAGCGCTCCATATCGTACAGGCTGGTCACCGCCGAGCCATTGCGGCCCTCGTAAAGATCATTTTTAAAAAACGCCGACGACGGGTCGCCTCCAATGCCGAAGTCTTGCGTGCGAATGCCGCGCACACTGATGGCGTCAATAAAACTGTCTTGACTGTTACCGGTGACACCTGGCGTGAACGACACCAGGTCTTTGACATCGTTTAAATTGACCGCTTTGCTGAATTCACCGGAGAAAGCGGTGATCGCCAACGGTACATCTTGCACCGACTCGCTGCGCTTGGTGGCCGTGACCACGACCTCTTCAAGCTCTTGCGATATGACCGGAGCACTCCCAGCGGTTGCCATGATGGCGGCCGCTACTGCCCGAGATAGGGCTGTGCGCTGGGGTCGAAATTGCTGATAAGGTAGGCGCTTGCTGTTCTTTTTGTAAAGCATAAAGTACCCCGGAGAATTTTTTAGTTCGGTTTTTTTAACGCGACGCTAACTGGCGTTCATTGTCTCGCACTTTTCTTTTGATTTATTATTGCACACAAACACGTAGGCTTTGAAAGAAAAATAACCGAAATAGTCCGCAGCATACATACCCCTATCGGGTAGTGAGGCTAATGATCAGTCGTCAACATAAACGCCGTGCTGTTTGAGCGTATGCCGCATCGGCGCCAATTGGCTCTTATAGCGGCGCCATCGGCCGACGGAGCGCGTGTGCACTGGCTCGCGCACCTGCACCGCGCTTGCGGTCGATACAGCACGGTCTTGCTGATGAAAATTCAGACAAGCGTCCTCCCAAGGCAAACCGAGATACTCAATTAGTGCGCGCGCGTTAGGTTCAATGTCGCGCGCAGTCTCCTCATAGGAAATATCAAACACACGACCAACAAAGCGCTGACGCCAAATCTCCATCAAATGCCGGTATCTTGCATGATGGCGCGCCATTTCCTCTTGATCGTAAGAATGCAAGTAGGCGTCAGCAAACAACTGCTTATAGCTGGCAAAACACGCATCCATGGGGTC
>JBPCXM010000416.1:0-3159 GCA_051008535.1 Pseudomonadales bacterium
GGTATGGAATCAGGTATCTTGACCTGATGATCGATTCAACACTGCGCAAATGATCAAACTGATCAGTGCCAATTAAAACACGCTGAAAGTCATGTTTCGCGTTGGCAAACGCGGGTCGTATTAAACGTCATACCAATTAGGGTTCCATGCCATGCCCAACTCGAAATCGACTGTAAAAGGCAAAACCCTTAAACCTAGCACCGTGCGAGTAGGCCGTCGCTACCGCCCAACGCGCGTGGACGATCATTACGATGCCATCGTCATCGGTTCGGGCATTGGCGGCATGAGCAGCGCCGCGTGTTTGGCGAAGCAAGGTAAGAAAGTCGCCGTGCTTGAGCAGCACTACACCGCCGGCGGTTATACCCATACTTACGCCCGCAACGGTTACGAGTGGGATGTAGGTGTGCATTATATCGGCGACATGGGATCAGCCAATACACTTGGGCGCAAGGTGTTCGACTACATCACCGACGGCAAACTGAAGTGGGCACCCATGGACGCCAACTACGACCGCTTCTATCTGGGCGATAAGCAATTCGACCTGTATGCGGGCAAAAAAGAGTTCAAGCTATCACTGCTGAAGCACTTCCCAGAGGAGCGCAAAGCCATTAACAGCTACATGAAAATGTTGAGCAAAGTCTCGCAGGGAATGTCGCTCTACACTATGTCGAAGGCTTTACCCCCCTCGCTCAATATCGGCTTTAAGGCCCTGCTGAAACATCGCCTGCCAAGTTATTTCAACAAAACGACCTATGAAGTATTGAGCAGCCTTACCGATAACGAAGAACTCATCGGCGTGCTTACCGGGCAGTGGGGCGATTGTGGCGTTCCTCCCAAGCAGTCCAGTTTCTTGATTCACTCATTGATTGCCAAACATTATTTGCGTGGTGGTTATTATCCCGTGGGCGGTGCTTCGCAAATCGCGGAGACGATTATACCGGTGGTACAAAGCGGTGGTGGTGACATATTTACATATGCAGACGTGGCGGAGATACTGGTAAAAAACAATCGGGCCGTTGGAGTCAAAATGGCCGACGGACATGAAATTCATGCGCCTCTGGTTATTTCAAACGCTGGCGTAATTAATACCTACGAAAAATTGCTGCCCGACCATGTCGCGAAACGCTGCAACTATACGCGCAACAGCAAAACCATCGAGTCTTCCATGGCCCATATCGGCATGTATATTGGTTTGAAGGGCACGGCGAAGGAATTGGGGCTGCCGAAGACCAACTACTGGATTTATCTGGATGAACATCACGATGCCAACGTAGAAAACTTTATCGCTAATCAAAGTGGCGCCTACCCTGTAGTCTATATCTCTTTTCCATCGGCAAAAGATCCAAGCTACCAGCAACGCTATCCTGGTCGTTCCGCCATTGAGATTGTGGCGCCCACATCTTACGAAATGTTTGAACAATGGAAGGAGACGCCGTGGAGTAAGCGCGGTGAAGAGTACGAGACCCTCAAGGAAGAAATCTCCACACGCCTGCTTGAAGAGATGTACAAAAAGCTGCCGCAATTACGTGGCAAGGTCGACTACTATGAAACCTCCACGCCGCTTTCTACCGACTATTTTTGCCGCTATAGCCGCGGCGAACTGTACGGCTTAAATCACACACCGCAGCGCTTCGAGCAAGACTGGTTGCGCCCGAAATCGAAGGTCAAAGGGTTGTACCTTACCGGTCAGGATGTGTTGAGCTGCGGAGTCGTTAGCGCGATGATAGCTGGCATGATGACTACGGTTAGCATAAATGCTCGCAAGAGCCTGCCGATGCTGAAACAGATTTTTATCAACAGAGCCGAAGGTGCGAAGCTTATGCCGTTTGTTGAAGCGATGAAGTAGCTGTGTGCCGCGCTACAGACCTTTCTTGATCAGCTTGATATCGGTGCTATCCGCAGGCAGCGAAAACAGCGTGCCATCGCGTGATATAGTAGTCGGACCATCATACATCTTGTCAACGCCCTCAAGAAACACCACGTCCATCCCTGGCATAATAAGCGGCGGCACGATATGGTAATAAACCAAGTGGCCAACCCCGGCCGTGTTGGCGCTGGCCGCTGCTTCTTCCGGGCTAGCATGATAATCCAGAATATCCGCGGTAACTTTCTCAATAATGCGATTGCCGGTTTCTTTCGCTGCTTTGTTCATAGTACCTACCAGCGTGCGGCTAAGCGCTTCATGAAATAGCAGGTCTGCGCCCTTAGCGAAGGTTTCGAGATTGCTCGATTGAGCGGTATCGCCACTGATAACGACACTGCGGCCAGCGTAGTCGAAGCGATATCCCACCGCGGGTTTGACCGGGTCGTGCACGACGCTAAATGCGGTGACCTTGAGCCCGTCTTGATCCCACACTACTTGCGCTTCTCCTACCGCGGGTGTCGCAAAAGGCTTAGCCACCAGACCCTTGCCTGAGAGGGGAGCGACGATATCACCGTGATGTGCTTGCCGGTAGCCGGTATCCTGCTCATAGGCGAGATTAAATCCTGCGACGACTGGTTCCACCCCCTCGGGGCCGATCACGGGTAGGGGCGACGTGTTTGCTTGACTAACCCAGCGTAACGTTCCGGTTTCTCCAAGGCCGTCGATATGGTCGGAGTGGAAATGGGTGAGTAGCACGGCGTCGACATCACCGATAGGTATGCCCATGCGATTGAGGTTGCGCGCACCGTTTGTTCCCGAATCAACCAGCAGCATGGTTTCACCGGCCATCACGACAATACACGCGCCGGATCTCTGCGGATCAGGCAATGGGCCGCCAGCGCCACAGACGCCAACGTTAAGCCCGCTGGGCAGTTCGTCCCTTGCATCCGCGCCCATCCTTTTGCTAATGGCGCGTTCCATTACCGACACTGCCAATGAGCCTCGCATAACGTAAATCAGCGCAGCTAGCAGGACTAGAATAAGCAGCGGTACGGTTATTTTACGCGACATCAGTTCGATTCTCTCAGAGTAGAATGTATTTATTCTACTATTGTCATTAATGATGTCAATAGATAGCTTTTGCTGTATAGTTTCTCTAAGCGACAATAGAAATTGAGTAACATCGATAGGTACTTTTAATGAGTCATTCAGAAGAACTATTCGACCTGACGCCGACTGCTGAGCAGCAAATGACGCGTGATGTGGTTCGGCGTTTCGCCCGTGATGAAATGGTG
>JBPCXM010000417.1:0-4797 GCA_051008535.1 Pseudomonadales bacterium
ACCGGAATTGCTGACCGAATACGCCGCGAAATTGAAGCAGGTGGCGAAGCACGGTTTGGCCCGTTGCAAAGTTTGACGGCGAGTTTCGGCGTCTCGTCGGTAGTGTTTGGAGCTGAGGATACCGAGTTGCTGATTGGCGAGGCCGACAAAGCACTGTATTACGCCAAAAGCAGCGGCCGCAATAGAGTAGTCAGTTGGAACAAGACGCTAGAACAAGAGCAAGACGAAGGTACGGCGCAAGACGGTTACCTTGACGACTTGCTTATTGGGCAGGAAGCATCAAATGACGAAAACGTAACTGATCAAACCGAGCATTTTAAGGTGCACATATCAGCGCCAGAAGATTCTGCAGCGTCTGAGCTCGAACAAGCTACCGACATCACAGCGCTTGCCGACATGCCGGAAAAAGCACTATTTTGTGACCGCATCAATCAGGCTTTAAGTAGAACGCGTCGGGGTAGCGGCGTCGCCGCCGTGTTATCGTTAGGCTTGGATATATTTCGCAAGATCAATTATACGCTCGGCCCTGAAGCCGGTAACCGCTTGCTGCTTGAGACCGCGGCGCGTCTCAATCACACCTTGCGTGAATCTGATTCTGTCGCATTAATCGCGGCAGAGCAGACCTCGCCGACCATATTACAGTTAAATGGTGACGAGTTTGGCGTGTTGCTGACCGATGTTAATGGCGTGGAATCGATCACCTGGATTGTAAAGCGCATTTTTGAAGTGCTGGGCGAGCCGGTCGACATTGCCGGGCATAAAGTCGGGATTACCGCCAATATTGGCATTAGCGTGTATCCAGCCGATGGCGAAGATGCGTCTCTGCTGTTGAAAAATGCCAGCATCGCCAGACACCACGCACAAAAGGCTACGGGACCCAACAAGTTTCAGTTCTTCTCCGAGGAATTGAACCAGGCGTCGATGCTACAGTTAGAGCTTGAAAGCGATTTGCGTCAGGCCATCGAGAACGAAGAGTTTGAACTATATTATCAGCCGAAAGTGTGTTTAAAAGAAGCCAGAATTACCGGCTTTGAAGCTCTGGTGCGTTGGAATCATCCACAAAAAGGTCTCGTGCCACCGAACGATTTTATTCCTATCGCAGAAAAAACTCAGATGATCAATGTGATCGGTGATTGGGTATTGCGCGAGGCCATGCAACAAACTGCGGAGTGGAATCGCGAGCATGATACTGATTTGACGATTGCCGTTAACCTTTCGCCGGTACAGTTTCAGCAAAAACAGTTGGTCGACCAAGTACTTTCAATGGCAGTGGCAGCGGAACTCGACCCGCAACTGTTAGCACTGGAAATTACCGAATCCACAGTCGTAGAAGACATGGAGGGCGCAATAAAAATCCTGGCGAAATTGCGCCGGTATGGTGTGAAGGTAGCGTTGGATGACTTTGGAACCGGCTATTCCTCGCTAAACTATTTGAAGCAAATACCGCTTGATAGTCTGAAGATTGATCGTAGCTTTATCATGGGAATTGAAACCGACGATCGCGATGCCAGTATTGTTTCAACCATCATAAATCTGGGCCAAAGCCTAGACCTCGCGGTTGTTGCCGAGGGCGTCGAGACGCATGAGCAATTAGCGCTGCTGTGCAACATGAACTGCGACGAGATTCAAGGTTACTTGTTTAGCCGTCCGGTGCCATCGCAACATGTCGGCGATCTACTAAACGCGCAGTGGCAAGCGACATTTGAAAAATCCAATATAACTCCGTTGCCGCTGGCAGGTAGCCGTTAGCCAAAACACGGTTTCGTTGTTAGCGAAAAAATCACTTCACAAAACTCACCGCAGCATTTCTAATAGCTAACCTAATAGCCCCTGAACTCAAAAAGTTTATGCAACGTTGGGGTAAACTCGTAGTTCTCACGATGTCACTAAGGAAAGCGCTTGGCGAGCAAAGATAAGCAACAGAAAGTCCACCGCATTAAAACGGGTAGCTTTGAAAGACGTTTGAGTTTAACCCGATCCGGCTTGCTTGCCGGTGGCCGAATGATGGCACAAGCACCGGGGCTTTGGCTGGGCTCAAAGCAAGGCAAGGCTAACCGACGGCAACGCATGTTGTCTGAAGAAGCCCAATACTTGGTGAAGGAACTCGGTGATCTAAAAGGTGGAGCAGTAAAAATAGGTCAGATGATGGCGCTATATGGTGAGCATTTTCTGCCATCCGAAGTTACCGAAGCGTTGCATACGTTGGAAGACCGTACGGTAGCCCTGCACTGGCCCCGCATTGAGAGCATGTTGCAAGCCGAACTCGGTGCAACAAAGCTGCAAGAGCTAGATATTGAGCACGAACCTATCGGCGCGGCTTCGTTAGGACAAGTGCACAGAGCCATCGCCAAGAAAACCGGCCAGCAACTGTGTATGAAAATTCAGTACCCCGGAGTAGCAGATACGGTCGATAGTGACGTGGACTCCGTTGCAGGTATGCTGAAGGTGGCTAATCTGATCACCGCGACCGAAGAGTTTAGCACCTGGTTGGAAGAGGTGCGTGCCATGTTACATCGTGAGGTGGATTACGGCGTCGAGCTTGAAACCACGCAACGCTTTCGTAAGTTACTAAAGCACGACAAGCGCTTTGTGGTACCAAAAATGTTTCCGCAGTTTTCCACACAGCATGTGCTAACCATGTCTTACGAACCCGGCCACGCGCTGGCCAGCCCGGATGTTCAAGAGCTGTCGCAGCAGCGACGTAACAACCTGGGAGCATTAGCGCTTGAGTTGTTTCTGCGAGAGGTATTCGATTGGGGTGAGATTCAAACCGATCCTAACTTTGGCAATTACCGCATTCGTATAGCCGCCAACAAGCGTAGTATCGACAAAATCGTATTGCTTGATTTTGGCGCCGTGCAACGCTACGAGCAGGCATTCCTGCGTCCACTAAAAGATATGATTATCGGCGCCTATGAGAACGATCTCGCGAAGGTGCAAGCTGCCGCCATTGAGCTGGATTTTATCAAAGCGGAATACCCTGACGACGTGCGGCAATCGTTTACCGAGGTGTGTGCGGGCATCATCGAGCCTTTGGTTTTTGACCCAAATTCCATTCCCAACAACGCGCTAAACGAACTGGGCGAATATAAATGGAAAGATAGCGATTTACCAACTCGAATCGCAAAGCGGGCCGCAAAGTCGTCATTTAGCCGCTACTTTCGTATTCCTCCCAAAGAGTTTCTGTTTCTCAATCGCAAGTTGATTGGCGTTTATACGTTCATCGCGGTGCTTGATGCGCAGTTTAATGGCGGTTCGATTCTGCAACGTTACGTGCCGGACGAGGTTGCCGATACACACTAACTAATTCGATGTGTATTTGCTAAGATCCACCCACTAAATATCTCCTACCAGAGGTTTCTATGCCTGCCGCACATTTTCGCCCGCACTTCAGCCAGCTGGCGGAACGACTCTATGATGATGAGAACAGTGGCTGGAACGTGCACCGCCGCGCGCTGGAGAAACAGCGCGCCGGTGAAGATGTAGTGCTGCTGTCGGTAGGTGACCCGGACTTTCGCACGCCTGAGCCTATTATCGACAACGCTGTAAGCCATATGCGGGTAGGGCGTACCCATTATTCGCCCGCGCTCGGCGAGCTTAATTTCAGGCGCGCGGTCGCAGACTATGAAACCCGTACTTCCCCGTATCCCTGTTCACCGTATGAGGTCGCCATTTTTCCCGGCGGCACGGCAGCGATCTACGCTGTGATGAGTTGCTTGCTGAACCCAGGGGATGAAATCGTCATTCCCGATCCGATGTACGTCGGTTATCCCGGCATTATGCAAGCGTTAAATGCGACCATCGTACCCGTCGCAACCGATCCGGCGACTAATTTCCTGCCAGAGTTGGAGGAAATTAAAGCGGCAGTCACGCCACGAACCAAGCTTGTGTTTGTCAATACGCCAGGAAATCCCACCGGAACTATCATCGACAAGACGACACTGAAAGGACTGGCGGAATTCTGCTACAACAAAGGCCTCTGGCTGGTTTGCGACGAAGTGTATTCGATGTTTACTTTCGACAAGCCGCATATCTCGCTGCGCGCTGCTGCCGAGCGTCTCGAAAATTTGGTGATGATCGATGGCCTTTCCAAATCGCATGCTATGAGTGGCTGGCGCATGGGCTGGGTCGTTGGTCCCGCCGGCCTAATGCATCACTTGGAGAACTACGCCACTGCTTCTTTGTTTGGCTGTCCGCAATTCATCCAGGATGCCGCCGCGTTTGCACTAAGCAATGACGAATATTATGTGCAGGAAATGCGCGAAGAGTACAAAAAGCGTCGCGACTATGTGGTCGATCAGGTCAATGGAATCGGCGGGCTGTCTTGCCATAAACCCGAAGCGGGCATGTTTGTGATGATTGATGTGTCGCCGCTCGACCCTGACGACACTCGTTTTGCGGAAAATCTGCTTGATGCGGAAAACGTTTCGGTAGTGCCTGGCAGTGCGTTTGGCAATAGTACCCGGGGACACATCAGATTCTCGTTAGTACAGCCGTTACACACGCTCAAAGAAGGCTGTCAACGCCTCGTAAGATTCGCCCAAAGCTTCACCGCCAGCTAGTTGTTTCCCCACTCCTTAACTGTCTTGTAATGTTTTGCGCGGGCGTCTTGCTTGACGCTCCGATCGCGAGTTTTATACTGCAAGCAGCATCAGGGCAATAACTATGTCACGATTTCCTTTCCCTATCCCCTTCGGCTGGTTCGGTTTGTCTTACAGCCATGAACTGCAAGCCGGCGAGCTGAAGAAAGTGCGCTTTTGCGGCCGCGATCTCGTCGTGTTTCGCACCGAAGAGGGC
>JBPCXM010000418.1:0-6944 GCA_051008535.1 Pseudomonadales bacterium
GCATTATGAGCTTCTTTTATCTGCTGGCGCTCAGTATGGCGATTCTCGCTGTCATAAGCGTTTGGCGCGCCCTGACCGTCCCCGCCGTGTCAGATGAGTTCAAAATTCAATCGACATTACATGTGCCGGTCGCCACGGTGGGCACGGTGCTGCATGTTGAGGAAGACGTTGTAGAGAACGAATAAAGCTACTTTTCTGTTTACTCCTGTCATTGCCAACAGGGCTGAAAAGCCACACACTTAGCCGTTTGGCATACCGAAAATTATTTATCCACGGAGAAAACCATGAGTGACGAAGTACTGACCAACATCGAAGATGGCATTATTACGGTAACCATCAATCGGCCGCAGGCCAAAAACGCAGTCAACAAAGCGGTGGCGGAAGGCATCGCCGCCGCTATGGATCAGCTCGATGGCAACGACGATCTAAGGGCCGCCATTATTACTGGCGCAGGCGGCACATTTTGTTCCGGTATGGATTTGAAAGCCTTTGTCAGCGGCGAGCTGCCGGTGGTGGAGGGCCGTGGCTTTGGTGGCATTACCGAAATGCCGCCGAAAAAGCCGTTAATTGCCGCGATAGAAGGTTACGCGCTAGCTGGTGGCTTTGAGTTGGCCATCACCTGTGATCTGGTCGTTGCCGCGGATGACTCCAAGTTCGGTATCCCTGAAGTAAAACGCGGTCTGGTAGCTGCCGGCGGAGGCTTGATTCGATTGCCACGCCAGATCAATCCGCGTTTGGCCATGGAGTTGGCGCTCACAGGCGACTTCGTCAGCTCTCAGCGTGCGGCGGAAATTGGTTTAATCAACCGCGTCGTACCCGCCGGCACTGCGCTTGATGCGGCTAAAGAACTGGCCCGTAAAATCTGCGCCAACGGCCCGCTAGCTGTGGCTGCCAGCAAGCGCGTGATGGTCGAATCCGCGGAATGGTCAGAAGCCGAAATGTGGGATAAGCAGGCTGAGATATCCTTGTCGGTATTTACCAGTTCCGACGCAACCGAGGGTTCCATCGCTTTCGCAGAAAAACGCGCGCCCAACTGGAAAGGCGAGTAAGTAAAATGTAATCAAGAGCAATATTCAACAGAGGAACACAACATGACTGAAGCATGGATTATTGATACCTGCCGCACTCCCCGCGGCATTGGCAAAGCCGGCAAAGGCGCCCTCACCAGTATTCACCCGCAACAACTTGGTGCGACGGTGTTAAAAGCCATCGCCGAGCGCAATGACCTAAATACAGCCGAAGTGGGCGAT
Source organism: Pseudomonadales bacterium (assembly GCA_051008535.1). Classification (GTDB taxonomy): domain Bacteria; phylum Pseudomonadota; class Gammaproteobacteria; order Pseudomonadales; family JAUIET01; genus JBBKXJ01. The sequence continues at coordinate 1,251 of JBPCXM010000418.1, forward strand.
ATTATCTGGGGCACCAGTTCCCAGCGTGGCCAACAAGCTGGCGATCTGGGGCGCATGGCGGCGTTGGACGCGGGTTACGATATCCGCTCCAGTGGGGTCACGCTCGACCGCTTTTGCGGCTCCGGTATCACGAGTGTCAATCTGGCGGCAGCCACTATTATGTCTGGTATGGAAGACGTTGTGATCGCCGGCGGCACCGAGATGATGTCTAGCTATGGGCAGCATGGGAATGATCCCGCCATGTTTATGGACAGCGGCAACGAACGTTTACGGGCTAGCCATCCGCAAACCCACCAGGGCGTTTGTGCCGACGCCATAGCCACTATAGAAGGCATAAGTCGTGAAGCGGTCGACCAACTGGCGCTGGTATCGCAACAACGGGCAGATCACGCCATCATGAACGGTCATTTCAACAAATCGCTGGTACCGGTGTATCACGAAGACGGCACGCTAGCGCTGGACCACGAAGAGTTTCCGCGCCCGCAAACCACGATCGAAGGGCTCGCCAGCCTAAAACCGTCGTTTGAGGCGGTCGCAGACTATCCGCTGAACGAAGCCGGCACCACCTACCGCAAGCTGTTGTTGCAAAAGCACGAGGGATTGGATATCAAGTTCATACATCATGCCGGCAACTCCTCCGGCGTTGTCGACGGCGCTGCTGCGCTGCTATTGACCTCGCCCGATTACGCCAAAGCGCATGGCATGAAATCCCGCGCCCGCGTGGTTGCCGCCGCAAATATGGGTGACTGCCCTACGCTAATGCTAAATGCCCCCGTTCCGGCGGCAAAAAAGGTGTTGGCGAAAGCGGGGTTGAGTATCGATGATATCGACCTGTTTGAAATCAACGAAGCCTTCGCCGTCGTCGCCGAGAAGTTTATTCGCGATCTTAATCTGGATCGCGATAAGGTCAACGTCAATGGTGGGGCGATGGCGCTTGGCCATCCGATTGGTGCGACTGGGTCCGTTCTGATTGGCACAATACTGGATGAACTCGAGCGTCGCGATTTGCAACGCGGCCTGGTGACCATGTGCGCCGCAGGCGGGATGGCACCGGCGATTATTATTGAGCGGATCTAAGTCATGCCCGGGGCAATCCCCAGCTTGTTGCGACGCGGCGAGGGAGATTCTGCGTGCTATCGGATCACGCCATCGGTAATTCTGGGCTGGGCGCAGGTATGGAAAGGCGTACGTGGCTGATACAAAAACGCGATCTGAAAGTTGGCTGGCAACCGCCGCCAGGCCCGATATCGTAAAACGTAGTCTAAGAGTCGGGTTGTTGGTAGGTACCCTGCTGGCGTTGATCAATCATGGCGATAGGCTGTTGCATGGTGATATTGATGCGGTCGCAATGGTCAAAATTTTGCTTACCTATCTGGTGCCTTTTGCCGTATCGACTTGGGCATCCGTGCAAACGGCACGCGCCGACCGCGCGGCAGTTTAGGCAAAAAACCCGTATAATAAAACACCAGCGATAAACTACCAAGCCATGAGTAAAAGCGAACCAAATGCCCAGCACAAGATAGCCAGCGGCGCTAAATTTTACACGGCGCAAGGCGTCTCCGCGATCAAAGACGGCATTAAAGCCGGCAATGCGCAAGCCGTGAACCGGCAGCGCAAGCCACCGTGGCTGCGGGTTAGCATCGCGTCTGGCAGCAAATATCAGGCAGTACGCGAAACAGTTCACGAACACCGGCTGGCTACTGTGTGCGAGGAAGGCCACTGCCCCAATATTGGTGAGTGCTGGAGTAATGGCACCGCCACCATTATGCTAATGGGGGCGGTTTGCACACGTGCCTGCAAGTTCTGCGCGGTGGATACCGGCAATCCCAAGGGATGGTTGGATGATACTGAGCCTGCTAACGCCGCGCGTTCTGTACAACTAATGAACTTGCGCTATGTTGTTTTAACCTCAGTTGATCGCGATGACCTGGCCGACGGTGGCGCTGCGCACTATGCGGCGTGTATACGTGCCATTCGGCAGCTAAACCCGTCCACCGCTGTGGAGGCCCTCACGCCGGATTTTTGCGGCCAATGCGATGCTGTGGCCACGGTTGTAAATTCGGGTCTTCAGGTGTTCGCGCAAAACATAGAAACCGTCGAGCGACTCACGTGGCCGGTACGTGATCCACGTGCGAGCTACCAGCAAACACTCGACGTGTTGCAATTTGCAAAGCAAGAGAATGCGAATATTCTTACCAAGTCCAGCCTTATGCTTGGTTTGGGGGAAAGCGCGCAAGAAGTGCATCAAGCGATGCAAGACCTGCGCGCACACGGTGTGGATATCCTCACACTTGGCCAATACCTGCAACCCACCAAAAACCATCTGCCCGTTGAAGCGTGGGTTCACCCCGACGCATTCGCCGCGCTACGTGAGCAAGGCTTGGAACTTGGCTTTATCGAAGTCGCCGCCGGCCCACTGGTGCGCTCCAGCTATCGGGCAGATCGCATCCTTGAGCAAAACAATTTGGGTTTACCCGGTGTGGGTACCGACGTAAATAACGGCAATAGAATCAAAACGATTGAGCTTTCGTAGTCCATCAGCGCCAGGTATCCGCTGATGTTAGGCTGAAATTGACAACTCATTGGTCTTTGCGTACTTTCCGGTTACTCAAAAAGAGCGGCCGCTATTCCTATTCTCCGATATGCCTATCGACGATCAAACCCAGGCGCGGCTGAAAGCGCTAACGTCGGATAGTAATGGCCTCCGTGTCGAAGCTGCGAGCGAGCAGACGCGGCTACTATTCACCCAAGGACAGGTGGGCCAGATGGTCACTGTTGGCGTGGCTTGTGCTATCGCGCTTGTTTTTTGGCAACAAGTACCGTCGGCGAGGCTTGCCGCGTGGTTTTGCCCGCTCCTGCTATTGAGCGGCTGGCGGGCGGTATTGATTGCAAGATTTCGACGTTGTAATCCACCCGACGCGGACCTTACTCGTTGGCGCCGCCAATTCCTGGTCGGGGCCGTCGGCACAGCAACACTACTCAGTGCTGCGTGGTGGGTGCTAGCGCCGTTGGGCGGCTTCGAGCAGCATGTGTTGCTAGCTTTCATCTTCGGCGGTATGTCGCTTGGTGCCGTGTCAGTTCTCGGCGCGGCTTTAAGCATCTACGTTGTCTACATTGCACTGCTGTGTTTGCCCGGAATGTTGTGGATGCTGCTTCAGGGTTCATCGACTTACACACTCATGGCGGGTCTCACTTTGATTTTCTTTTCCGCCATGGTCTTTACGGGCCGAGGTCACCATCGGACGTTAATGCGGATTATGATCTTGAGTTCCGCTAACCAGGCACTAAGTGAGCAGCAGGAGCGACTCCGAGACTTTGCCGAAATGGGTGCCGATTTGTTTTGGGAGTCGGATGCGCAGGGCTGCTTCAAGTATCTTTCCGAAGGCTACAAAACGCTGACCGGCGTAGCGTCGAAGAAAATGCTGGGGCAACCAATCGGCCATGCCGGCGGCCCAGCGTTGCTGCCCGAGCATCATCTGCAAATTACCGATGCCAACGGTGTTCACCTACCCTTGCACGACCACACAATCGACTGGGAACTTCCCGATGGCCGCGCCGCGGTACTGCTTAGTAATGCGTTACCGATTGTAGACCGCGAAACGGGCTTTCGCGGATTTCGTGGCACCGTCAGAGACATCACCGAACAACACCGCTTAGCGGAAAAACTCAAGCACCAGGCAACCCACGATGACCTGACGGAGCTCGGTAATCGCCGCGAATTCGAGCGTCGGCTCAGCACTATGCTGCTCGGTGCTCAGAAGGGGGGCGCCACTCACGCCGTGTGCTACGTCGATCTCGACCAGTTCAAAGTCGTCAACGATACCTGTGGTCATGCTGCCGGCGATGCTCTATTGCGCCGGATTGCTGGAGAGTTACTACAACGGCTGCGTAGTCGTGACACGCTTGCAAGATTGGGTGGCGACGAATTTGGTATCTTGCTCGAGCATTGCAGTGCCGCGGATGCGCTGGCGTTGGCGCACGAGGTACGAAACACGATTGCTGCCATTCGCTTTCAGTGGGAGGAAAGTGTATTCAATGTCACTGCGAGTATCGGCCTCGTCGCCATCGATGCCAATAGCGCAGATCTCGCCGGCGTCATGATGGCCGCCGATACGGCGTGCTTTGCGGCCAAGGACGCGGGTCGCAACCGGGTACATGCCTTCGAGGTCGATGACCAAACACTGTCGCGGCAACATGGGGAAATGCAATGGGTAACTCGCATCAATGAGGCCCTCGATCACAACCGTTTCGTATTGGTGGCACAGCCAGTGCTATCGCTAGTCGAACAATCTGAAAAAAGCGATCGCGAGCATGCCCGTTTTGAGCTGCTGGTGAGGATGCGGGATACCGACGACACCCTCATATTGCCTGGTGCATTTCTGCCGGCAGCTGAACGTTACAACCTGGCGACGCGTGTTGACCGGTGGGTTGTTGACGCGGCATTCCACGCGCTGCTGGTACCCGATTCACAGCTGGACGCGGTGGAAATGTGCTCAATTAATCTTTCCGGGCATTCGCTGTCTGACGAAGACTTTGTCGACTACCTGTCACAGCGCTTTCGTGAACAGGCTTTACCTGCACACAAGATCTGCTTCGAGATTACTGAAACCGCCGCCATGACCAACCTTAACGCTGCTATCGGTTTTATGGAAAGGTTGCGTCGTTTTGGTTGTCGCTTTGCGCTTGACGATTTTGGCACGGGTTTATCGTCGTTCGGTTATCTCCGCAACTTGCCCGTCGATTACATTAAAATTGATGGCGTATTCGTACGTGACATGGTCGACGACAAAATCGATTTCGCCATGGTTAAATCGATTCATGAAATGGGTCGTGTGATGGGTAAGCAAACCGTGGCAGAGTATGTTGAGAGCGTCGAGATATTGGAGCTGCTACGCGACATTGGCGTAGACTATGCGCAAGGTTTTTCGGTCGGTAAACCGCAACCCATGGCCGCGTATGGTATCGGAGGCAAGCTTGTCGAGCTGGATGCGATGGCTGATTCGGCATAGCCCAACAGGATCTATGGAGGATCTATGGCACCGCCGTAAAGTGACTGCAGGTTCTTCGCTCTCCCTACCCAATCTCGCATGCTGCGCAGCTCCAGCGCCTTGCCTTCAGCCAAATAGGTATCGAGCGCTAGTAAAATATGTTTCATGAAAGCGCCTGCAGTAAAAGTGCGATGCATAAGCCAAGACCGGCAAGGTAGGTACCCAACGCGCCTACGAAGCGCAGTGGATTTGGCTTAGCAAGCGTTTTGGGAAAAACAATTCCGGCTGCAAAAAGGTAGCGGAAGAATGTGACGAGTATCATGCACCAAAGCACCCACGTCGCTTGTGGCTGTTGGCTTAGAATATATATGACCAGGGCCAGTATTGGTGCATACTCCACCGTGTTGCCGTGTGCTCTTATCATTTTATATAGCGGGTCTTCAGGGTCGGTGGAGCTTCCGAATATTGTCTCCGTTTTAGCCCGCGTTGACGAGACTGCGAAACCAAGCCCAATAATCAAAAGCGCCAGTAGAGAAATGCATAATAGTGGAATCGACATAGTTAACCCTTCGCGTTGTCAGCAATAGATTGCCATTTCTAATTCGTGACGCCCAGGTTTAGGGTCTATCACCGAATCGATAGCAGTGATTGTTTCGACGTAGTAGGCCGGCAATCCATTTTCGTTTGCGCCTCGAACGACATGTTC
>JBPCXM010000419.1:0-3129 GCA_051008535.1 Pseudomonadales bacterium
GTTCCGCACCGGAAACATGCTCAATCAGATCTTGCAGGTTAGAACTACCCAGTGACGCTAACTGGTCGGCGGAAAATGCAGCAATGGCAATGGGAATATCTTGTTGGCTCTGCTCTCTTTTTTGTGCTGTAACTACAACCTCTTCCAGCATGGTAGCCGTTGACTGCGCTGAAATCAGCGCTAGACCCGATGCGATAGCAATTGTTAGTGTTAAAACGTTCTTCAAAACTAATCGTGGTGAAAACAAAATAATTCTCCTGCCAGGTTTCGTTTTGGCGCGCTACATCCGGACTTTGGTTGTTGATAATTTTTGTTGAATTTCTTAATATGAATATAGATTCACATTCATATAGTGCTAAACTGATGATTTCCTGTCAAGCTGTTTTCGTGTGCAAATGATGACATTGCCTAAACCGGTAGCATCGTGAGGCGTAAAGTGCTTATTAATTAGTAGAGTTGGGTCGATAATTCTCGAATGACTGAAAAAATAGAAGTTACACTCCTGAAAGCGCCGAGCCAGGATCGTTCCCGGCGGCGGATCCGAAAAATACTGGAAAGCACCAAAAAGCTGCTAAGGGATCAGGGGATCCGCGCGGTAACTACAACACGAATCGCTGATTTGGCAGGCATTCCCGTTGGATCAATTTACCAGTACTTCCCGAACAAGAAGGCGATATTCGTAACACTCTATGACGAGTACCTGGTGAACATAAGAAAGACTATTGAGGCGTTTGAGCAAAAGCAGTATCCGCATTCGAAAAGGGAGGAGGTTGTGAGTGAATTGTTGAGCGCATTGCTTCATGCTGAAAAAAAAGATAAAGGGTTTGCCGAGTTGGCAAATGCGACTAACTTGTTCCCGGAACTACGTGAGATTGACAAAACGCATGGCGACATGGTCGCGGGTCGCATTGCGGCTTTGTTAAAACAACTCGGGTCAAATTGGCCGACCGATAAACTCCGTCGATTGTCCCTTTTCACCTATCACATCAATGCAGGCTCGTGGTTGTATCGGGAACTCCCCGAAGCATCAGCGCACGAGGCTTTACAATGGGAGCAGAAGGCTTCACTCGCGGTTCTTCGCATGTGCTTTGAGTCGAAAACTAATAGTTAATGGTTGTTGGATGTTGTGAGATCGAGCGTATTGCAATCTAGCACTTCGACCAGCAATATGTGGTATGAATACATACCACCCTCGCGTTGCACACTCCACCTTCGGTAGCACTAGTCAAGCGAACTGAGTCGCCAACTTTTTAATCTTTTAACCGAAAGTCATGCCTCGGCTACTCGTGCTTTCGTCCAACTGCAGCCGGTCAACCGCCATGACGTCGCCACGAACTTCAAGATCTCGTATCTCGGTTTGGCTATAGAGGGGCGCCGCTTGATAGTAAGCCGATAGTGTGCGAGTGTCGAATGAACCTATCTGGGGCAAACTCGGAAATCAAAGGGGAGGAGTGAAAATGCCTGTAAGCAGTCGTTCAAAGAATGGAAAATGATATGCTGATCTCCGGGTCTTCAGTTCGAAAATACTGCGATTTTGGTCAACTGTGGCAATCCGGATGACGTTTATAGAGTTAAAGTGGGATTACGACCCCACTTTTCGAACATCAGTAAAACCAGATTAAGAGTAAATTTCACTTATGAACCGAAATCAAGACCAAGCCAAAAAAATGCATGGTGCGCTTAATCTGAGCATGCTGTTTCAATATTTCCGTTGGCGCATTTTGTTCACCTGGCTTCTCGTGTTAATTGAGAATGTGTTGTGGGCTTTGGTTCCGCTTTTTATTGGGCGCACGATAGATGCACTGCTGAACAAGCAGGCAGGCGCTCTGTGGGAAATATCTATGGTGATGAGTGCTCTTATCATCTTATCTGTAGGTCGACGAGTCTACGACACACGAAGTTACGGCACCATGCGCGTCCATTTTGGATCTGAATTGGTTAGCCGCAGTGAAGATCAACCAGTATCACGCCTCAATGCAAGGCTTGAGATGAGCCGAGAAATGGTTGATTTTCTTGAAGAGCATGTACCCGAACTCCTGACCGCAGTTGTGCAGGTTCTTGTCAGCATTGTGATTCTGTGGAGTTTTGACCAACGTCTTGGAATGAGCGCTGCCGGAGTAATAGTAGGTCTGGCATTTACCTATGCGCTGTTTCACAAACGATTTTTCACACTCAATGGAGCACTAAATTCGCAGATGGAGCTTCAGGTATCGGTGCTTGAGCAACGTCAAGCGATCTCCTTACACTCACACCTGAGAAAACTGCGAAAGCGGGAAGTACGCCTTTCAGACACGGAAGCTTTTCTTTACGGTGTAATATATGCTGGCATGTTCGCGTTTTTGATTTCTAGCTTGTGGTTTGCGTCCAGCATACCGGCAGTAACGGCCGGCACAATTTTCGCAATTCTGAGTTACTCCTGGGAGCTGATAGACTCCGGAGTGATGCTGCCTGTTGTACTGCAGCAATGGTCACGCCTGAGCGAAATTCGCGAGCGTTTTAACACACAAGTAAAAAATGATTCTGACGCGCCAGAGTAGTTGTAAGGCCACTCATTTTTCTTGCGAAGCTACGAATTCGGTACATGCTTGTCAGTGATCTTTGTTGCTAGTTGTTCAATCAAATTTCGGAGCGTTTATGAATCAACTGCGATCCGTTTACAGCTCTGAAACTTGAGCGTCAGTAAGGTTGCGTTCACCGGCCAGATAAATAACTGAAAGTCATGCTCCGGTTACACGTGCTGTCGGTCACAACCAGACCTCCATCACCGCTCATCGAGACCAAATACCCGCGTGGCATTACCGCTTAGGAATAGTTTCTTGGCTTCATCATCCAGGCCTAGTTCATCTAGATTTTCCAGTGCTTTTACCGGTGTGATCATTGGATAATTGGTACCAAACATAACCTTCTTGCGGCCATGACCGCTCATGTAGTGTACCAGTTCAGGCGGGTAACGTTTTGCGGTGTACGCAGAGGTGTCGATGTAGACGTTCTCATGCTTAGTTGCAACGGCAATCATCTCCTGCGTCCATGGATAACCTATGTGCCCCCCGATAATTTTTAACTCCGGAAACTCTAAAGCGACTTCGTCGATGTATGGGATTGGGCGTCCTGTCTCTGAAGGCCGCAGTG
>JBPCXM010000420.1:0-3026 GCA_051008535.1 Pseudomonadales bacterium
GGGTAGCGTGGAGTTCAATAACAGGTCGACAGCCACTTGGCGGCGACAGTCGTCCTTGATCTTTTGGTAACCGCTGTCTTCCTTTTGCAACCGTCGATGCAGGGTCGGTACCGCCATGTTTAGCCGCTCGGCGATTTGATCGATGGATGGCATGGGATGGGAGAAATCGTAGCCAATCAAGGCCCTGACCCGTGCGGTGGTGGAGCTGCCTTTTGTATCCACCTGAAACAGCTGTAGTAAAAAATTGTCCATCAGTTGATCTACACTAGCTGCTGTCTGCACCACCGGATAGTCAAGGTAGTGTCTGGAAAAATTCAGCTCCAGTTTGTCTTTGTTGAAGTAGACAGGCGCATCAAAAAGTTTGCTGTATTTCATGGGCTGAGACGGCGCAGGATCATTGAGCTTCACTGCGTCTAGCGCAATATACCCGCCGATCAACCAACCGATCAGGCGATGCCAAACCCATAAAAACGTGGCATGGCCAATCGCACCGGGCAATAAGGTGATGCGATCGCGACTTAAGTCTTGCGCCGACCAGTCGCCGGCCACTGTAGCGGGCAGTTGGAACTGCAGGGCAACCCGGACATCATCCCTGAGCAAGCTCATATCGCTGCCGCCTGGAGAGAGGCGCCTAAAACATATGGTCATTCTGTCCAGGGCCTGGGCAAGGTTCTCAGATTGACACATGGCTTCAAGCAAGAGGCGGTAGCAGCTGAACTGCTGGATCGAACCGGCTTCCGACCCATGCAGCGTGGTCTGTAATTGATTAAGTACGAGGGAGAACACCTGCGCGTACTGTGCCATGCTCACAGTCGCACTATCCCTCAGAGCGGCAAGATCGATATCCGCACTATCGAGCAACTCCGCTTGCTGACCCTCCGGCAAAAGTTTCAGCAGGGATCGCACATAGCGCACCGGCATGTTCTCGATCATGGAACCTGGACTCCCGTGACCGTCAGGCACTTAATCAAGCTTGTTTACTGTTGTGTACCCGTTTCAGTGCCCGCAAGCGGTCTTGATATTTTATGCCAATAAACTGAGATAGCATTCGCAATTGACTATAAAGCCACTGAATTTAATATGCCACATGAACGCCATAGGCGCTATTGAAAGTTATCGTGCATTTTGGTGCCGAAATCTCTTTGGTGGGCCCAACCACCTTGTAAACCAACACAGTGAGTGAAACATTATGCGTGCAGCAATACTCGAAAAAGTCGGTGAACCGATCCAGATTTACGACGACGTAGAAATCATGGAACCCCGAGCCGGTGAGATTCGGGTCGCGGTTAAATACTGCGGCCTGTGTAACTCCGATCTAGGCGTGCTAACGGGGAAATTTCCCATAGAAGATCCGATTATTCTCGGCCATGAAGCCGCAGGTTACGTGGAGTCAGTGGGGCACGGCGTCACGCATTTGGCACCTGGCGATCCGGTCGTGCTGACGCCGTTACCACCTTGTGGCATTTGTTATTACTGTCAACGCGGCGATCACAGCCTATGTGTCAACGGCATCAGTCTGGCAACGATGGCATTGGCGGACGGTGAGACGGGCTTGCGTCACCGGGACCACCGCGTGCTTCGCGGTCTCGGCGTGGCCGCACTGGCGGAGCAGGTGGTCACACCAGCAACCGGTGCCGTAAAGATTCCGGAAGGGGTGCCTCTGGACACCGCCTGTGTAATCGGCTGCGCCGTGCAAACAGGCGCCGGTGCCGTCATTAATACGGCGGGCGTGGAAGAAGGTGCCACCGTTTTAATGATGGGGCTGGGGGGAATTGGTTTGTCGGCAGTTCAGGGCGCGGTGATCGCCGGCGCGTCGACGATTATCGCATCGGATCCCAACGCAGAGCGGCGCTATATGGCAACAAAGTTTGGTGCAACCCACACGATTGACCCGATCAACGAAGACATTGCCGCGCTTGTGATAGAGACTACTGGAGGCTTCGGTATGGACTATGTCTTCGAAACAGCCGGTGTCGCGGCGTTAATTGAACAGGGTATCGCGCTAACTCGCTCCGGGGGCACAACGGTCTGCGTCGGCGCGCCGCCGGTCGAGGCCGGTGTGACGATTAACAACGTCGTGATGTTCGGCACCATGGAGAAAAAGCTTTGCGGCTGCTTGATGGGCAGTAGTAACGCCCTGCGCGACATCCCGCGCCTGGTTCGCCTGTGGCAAGCGGGCAGACTCGATTTGGACAGCATGATTACCGGGCGGCGACCGCTGGAAGAGGTCAATGAAGGCTTTGCGGACCTGCAAGCAGGTAAGGGGATAAGAACCGTTATCGAATTGTGATTGACGCGATGAAGAAGTTTCTGTTTTGGATCGCCGCTACCCGTTTCGGTAGTTGGGTAATGAAAACCGTGTTCTCAAGGGTCGACCCCATTATTTTTCGCATGACCGGCGGACGCTTCACTCTGGCCGGTCCGGTGATGATAACCTATCTGATACTGACTACTACTGGCCGCAAATCCGGCCAGCAGCGTTCGGTGCAGTTGGTGTATACCGATGTTGACGGCGTGCCGCATATCGTCGCGAGCAATTTTGGCCAACAACACCATCCCGCCTGGTCCCACAATCTGATGACAAATCCGAATGCGATCATGGAACTGGAAGGCAAGACCGTGGCAGTCACCGCCGTGCGACTGTCCGATCAGGAGAAGGAGGCCATCTGGGAAACCCTGGTGGCCAATGTGCCGAACTACACAGTCTATAAGTCGCGCACGGACCGCAATCTTCAGGTTTACCGGCTTGAGCAATCGGTGAATTGACCAGATCGTTCAGCTCATGAACTCGCTCTGTTGTCGAAAATTGTTTGCGAATCGGCGCCGACCGGGTAGTGCAGATTATTGGTGCCGTCGAACACTGCCGCGAAGATAGCTTCGCCGACCGGCCGCCCGGTTTCGCGCTGTGCGCGTGCTTCTTCGGTGCCGATCATCTGCGCATAGATCGCACGAGCAGCTTCTTTGGTGCTTTGCTTCAGCGCGTAGTACGGTGACTCTTCGGCGACAGTCAACTCGCCCACCGCATG
>JBPCXM010000421.1:0-4512 GCA_051008535.1 Pseudomonadales bacterium
AATTTGCCGAGTAGCCGCCAGAGACACCGGCAAACGCTGCGGCCAGACCCGCCAGCGGATGCCGGTCCAGCGAATAGAACACGACTGCCGCAAGTGGCACAAGCACGACATAACCCATTTCAGATGCAGTGTTCGACAGGATACCGGCAAACACGATCACAACCGTTACCGCACTGGGGCGTGCATTGAGCACCATGCTGCGAATCAGGGCAGTCAGCAGTCCGGCCCGTTCGGCAACACCCACGCCTAACAGGGCGACCAGAACCGTGCCCAACGGTACGAACCCGGTAAAATTGCTGACCAGGTTCAGTACGATGCGGCGCAGGCCATCGGCATTTAGCAAACTGACCACTTCTATCATGCCGTTATCCGCTCGACCACTGGCCCCGACCGGGCGTGGGTCCGGCACTGCCACTTCGAATGCAGCAAGCAGACCACTCAGTAGCACAACACCAAGGGCGAATAGTGCAAACAACGTGACCGGGTGCGGCAAGGCATTACCCAGCCACTCAACAACACGCAGGAAGCGGGTAATGCGGCTGCTGTTCGGCGCGGCCGATGACTGATCTGTAGAGCTCATTTTAGTTTCCTTGCTGGCTGCCAGCCCATGTTGATATCGCGATGTCCGGGAGTGCGCTATTTGGTACTGGCATCCATTAGCTCCCGTTTTGTCGTACTCTCCCACCCCGCGTCTACTCTCCGCACAGGATGATAGATGTTACCCAAGGATGAGTTGGCATAGCCCTGGTTAGACACGATTTCCTTGACCTCGTGACCTCAGATGAGGTCGTAGCCGATTTCGCGACTCGCGTTCCGCAAGGGCTCCAACAACAAGGCATCGCGCAGTGCGCGATGAAAACGCGGTGCCTCCTCGAAGGGCCGCAGAGGCAGCGCCCGCTCATACAACGCCATCACTGGTCGATTGGAAAGCGATGACGGATAGTACAGTCCGTGAATGGTGGGGTAGCACTCGTAGAATGCACGCGACCAATTCTGGGAATACAAGGTCGCGCCGCTGGCGAGTTTCATGGATCCGCCAACGCGGACCGCAAACGTGTCCGTCAGGTCAAGCAGCGACAACTCACAGGCCAACGCCGCCGAGACAAGACATGGTTGGTCGAGTTCGCGATTGATCGTGCGTTTTTGCTGAAACACCTCAGCGAGCGCTGTTACGATATCGGTTGCGGCGTAGATGACACCCCGATCTTGAACGTGTGACTTACCGTCCGTGTCGCGCAACTGGTGATCGAATCGAGCTGAGGTGGGGCCGAAGTAACGAAACGCGTCCCATAGGGTGGGGTGATCGCCACCGCGGCGGTAAATTCGATGCACCACGGTGCCCGCTGGGATCGAAGCCAGACTCGGGCTTAATTGTCGCAGTCGGTCTAGATCAGGCGCATTGGGAAGTTTCGGCATTACCCTACAGGCGACCGGCAAGCAGCACGACAAAATCGGTGTCTAGACCAGCCTTGAGCCAGTCCAGGGGCGACACCGTTTTGTCCATATCGTCAGCTAGAAACAGATCAACATTCGGGAGGTGGAGCCAGTTGTAGACCTCGACCGGGTGGAGCTTCGGATTCAGCGCACGGTTGACCTGGATGATGTTAGGCACCAGTTTGCCATCGGCTAGGAACTGAAACTCGGGGATGTACCGGGTGCCGTCTACCAGGAAGCTGTATAGGGTCCGATCGGCGATCATCTGGCGAATGCGGCTCCCGGCGAGCGCGAGGCGTCGACTGGCCTGCTTGCTCGTCAGACTGCGTTCAATGATCGCCGCATACTTGACCGCCGTCTGCGCCAGCGGATCCGGGCCCTGAGTCGCCTCGAGCGTCAGTCCACCGTCCCGCAGAACTGCCTGTTCTTCGACCGTGAGCCCGGTGGCGGCGTTGCCGTAAGCCAACGGCTCCATGCCTTTGAGAACGACCTGGAGCGCTGCGTTGAGCGCCTTCGGGTCGCCGTCGCTGAGACCGCGAGCGGTCAGATAGTTCATGTTGGTAGTCATATTCTCTCCTTGACAAGCATATACGAGCATTGCTCATATGTGTTAGTATACATCAAAGCGAGCAATGATCAATCAACATTTGGTCGATCGGGCGTCGAAGCTTCAGCGACGCCGGCGGCTATTGAGTAGAAACGGAACGGAAACGTTCATTTCTACCCGTCCATGACCGGGGTTTGACCATCATTGGAACGGGTAATGCCATATGCATAACTAATGCATTGATAGGTATAGGGTATTTTGAACACATAGTGCGAAGTACGTTTTAGCGTAAAACCGTGCTGCATCGATCAAAAATCAAAAAGTTAAAACACCAATGGCAGATTCGGTTCTAATGATGGTCAAACCCCAAGAATGCGTGCTGCAGGCACCCTTACAATGCTGCCCGTATTTTACAGGCAATCGCCTCCAGCTCGTCCCTATCCGCCACCACACGGGCGTGCAACTTAAACTCCAGACCTTCACGGCGCGGCAGTATATGCATGTGAATATGAAATACCGTCTGGCCGGCTGCCGCGCCGTTGAGTTGGGCAATCATAAAGCCGGGCGCATCCAACGCCTGTTGCACCGCTATGGCGACTTTTTGCGTGGTTAACATCATGGCACGCGCGTATTCTGGGTCCAGCGTCAGCAAATTTGTTGCGGGTGATTTTGGTATCACCAGAACATGGCCCGGCACCTGGGGCATGATGTCCATAAAAGCCAGTGTCATGTCATCTTCGTAAACGCGAATCGCGGGTGCCTCGTGGCGCAGAATGTTGGCGAAGATGTTGTTTTCGTCATAGGGCTCAGCTAAGTGCATTTTTTCTCCGGCTAAGTTTTTTCTACAAGCAAATATACGCAATTATTTATTTGAACACTACTTGAAAACAGTTGAGGATTCCTGTCCGATTTCAACGAGGAAGCTGGCATGTAAATGTATATTGGCCCGGTTATTAACTGGAAGGAGCAATAGTTATCGTTGAAAATACCGATCACCCTAACTTTGACTGACATAACCTGAGGCATGATGCGAATGCGGTACATTGAAATCACAGAGCCCGGCGGCCCCGACGTGCTTCAAATGGCTGACCGGGAGGCGCCTGCGGCGGCCGATGACGAGATTCTGATCCACGTAGCCGCCGCGGGAGTCAATCGTCCGGATGTGATGCAGCGCCGCGGCTTGTATCCACCACCCCCCGGTGCATCGGCTATCCCCGGTCTCGAAGTGGCCGGGACGGTGGAAGCCGTTGGCAAAGACATCGATCAATATCGCCCTGGCGACAGCGTCTGTGCGCTGACCAATGGTGGTGGCTACGCGGAGTATGTCAGTACTGCAGCGGGGCAATGCCTGCCAATTCCCTCTGGTTTGTCCATGGCAGAGGCAGCGTCACTGCCGGAGACTTTTTTTACCGTATGGACGAATGTGTTCGACCGCGGCAGGCTGCGATCGGGAGATAGCTTCCTGGTTCACGGCGGGACATCGGGCATTGGGGTGGCTGCGATCCAAATGGCCGCCGCCGTGGGGGCGCGGGTGTTCGCCACCGCCGGTAGTGACGCGAAATGTAAAGCCTGCCGTGAACTCGGTGCGGAGATAGCGATCAATTACCGGAATGAGGACTTTGTCGAGGTACTCAAGGAGGCGACCGCTGGAAAGGGCGTCGATGTTATTCTCGACATGGTCGGCGGTGATTACATTGACAAGAACCTGAATCTGGCCGCCATGGAAGGGCGTATTGTGAATATTGCGTTCCAGAACGGATTTAAGGCAACGGTCGATTTTGTTCCGCTGCTGATAAATCGAGTGACGTTAACGGGGTCTACCCTACGCCCGCAGACTCCCCAGGCGAAGGCAGCAATCGCCACTGCGTTGCGCGAACATATCTGGCCGCTTATCGATACACAGAAAATCAAGCCGATTGTCTACAAGACCTTTCCGCTGAAAGAGGCAGCCGATGCGCACCGATTGATGGAGAGCAGTGAACATATTGGCAAGATTCTCCTCAGCGTGGATTAGGCAATAAAAGGCTGGTTATTTTTTATAAGTCTCTCTGAACTTCAAAATCCGCCCGTTCTCATGAATCGGCTCTGTCGCAAATAGCGTTTTTGCGGTATTTCAATATTTATAAACACTATAGGAATAGGATTTTTCGAAATCCAAAACCCTTACAAATTGCTATTTGCGACAGAGCCGCTGCTTGTAACAAGCGCTTAAGACCTTGTTTTGCTTCCTCCGATTCGTAATGCGCATGGTGGTCTTTATCGGTTTCACGTTCGAGAAATACAAGCAGCCTCCCAATCGTATAATATTCCCATCGCCTGCTCCCTTTGGTCGCTAGCTAGCGCATAAGCCTTGACACATTCTTCAGGAGAATATTCGTGGGTTATAAGACCCGAAAGGTTGAACCTGCCTGTTTCTACCAAGTCAAAAAACAGTTGATCAATTCGACGTTGGGTCCAACCATCGCGGTCGTGATGGTCATGGGTTGCCTGTATTGTCAGCCCTTTCGTCATGACATCTGAACTTAAGCACT
>JBPCXM010000422.1:0-11482 GCA_051008535.1 Pseudomonadales bacterium
AAACGCTTCAACCGCCTTTTGCGGCAGCAGGGCATTCTTAAATCGGAAAGCAAAATTTACGCTTCTCTGGCTTTGGATGAGCGAGACCTTTCCCAGACAGTTGAGGCAATCGCGTACGCATCGAAGCATCTGATGGCTGCATAGAAAATGGGTGGCTTACCTCAGCTCGTCGTTAAGCCCCTTGAAGAGGCTCACGCACATTAGCAACAAAACCAACACAAAGGGGAAGCCCGTGGCAAGTGATGCCGCCTGCAATGCGGCAAGCCCGCCACCGAGCATCAGGGCGATAGCGACCAGCCCCTCAAAAGTACACCAGAAAATGCGCTGTGCCACCGGAGCGTCAATTTTGCCACCGGCGGTGATAGTATCGATAACCAGGGAGCCTGAATCCATGGAAGTGACAAAAAACACTACGACTAAAACAATTGCGATGATTGAGGTGATCTCCGTATAGGGTAGCGCTTCCAGGAATTTGAACAGCGCCAATTCGACCTGCGAGTTATTTACTGCTTCTATGACGCCGCCAAAACCCTCTTGTAAGTATTGATGTATCGCCGAGCCGCCGAAGGTCGTCATCCATATGATGCCTACGCTGGTGGGCACCAGTAAGGTGGCGAAAATGAATTCCCTCACCGTGCGGCCGCGGGAGACACGTGCGATAAACATGCCAACGAAGGGTGACCAAGCTATCCACCAGGCCCAGTAAAACGTCGTCCAGTCGTGGACGAAGTGGCTGTCACCGCGGCCTATCCAGTTGCTGAGAGCAGGGAGGTATTTGAGATAGTCAACGGTATTGGTTACAACACCACCAAGGATTAATAGTGTTGGTCCGGCGAGCAGAACGAACAGCAATAGCGCGACGGCGATAGCCATGTTGATCTCGCTCAGCAGCTTGACGCCGCCATCCAGGCCGCGAATGACCGATATCAGCGCTACTACAGTGATGCCGACAATTACTACAATCTGGGTTGATGCATTGTTGGGTATTTCGAACAGATAGTTCAGTCCCGCCGCCGTTTGTTGCGCGCCTATGCCGAGCGAGGTCGCCAGGCCAAACAAGGTAGCAAAGACCGCCAGCACGTCGATGACGTGACCGGGCCAGCCCCAGATTTTCTCGCCAAGCAACGGATAGAATGCAGAGCGTATGGTCAGAGGCAGGCCCTTATTGTAGTAAAAAATAGCCAGCGACAGTCCTACTACCGCATAGATGGCCCAAGCGTGAAGCCCCCAATGGTATACAGTGGCGGCTACACCGATTCCGGCTGCCGCAACGGTTGGGTCCGCTCCTAGTGGAGGGTTTAGTGTGTGAGTTACAGGTTCCAATACACCGTAAAACATCAGCCCTATTCCCACGCCTGCCGCAAACATCATGGCAAACCAACTAGCGTAGGAGTAGTCGGGCGTGACATCAACACCGCCGATTCGAACTTTACCTAGCGGCGAGCAGGCCAGATAGAAGCAAACCAGAACAAAGAAATTGGCTGCCATCATAAATAGCCAGTCGAAGCTCGTGGTGGTCCAAGCGCGCACGGCAGCGAACAGAGTAGCAGCCTCCGCTTGAAACGCGAGCGAGAACACAACGAACAAAATCACAGTTACGGCCGCGATGGCAAACACAGGGTTATGGACATCGAGACCGAAAACCTGGATATTGTTCTGGCCCGTCTCGTAGTCCGTCGTGCAGACGGTTCGCTCGTCAATATTCGCCATATTGGTGTAGCGCAGACCTTATTGTTTTAGTGGACGGTAAATGTCTCGGAGTGCAATTCCATAGTACTACCAAACCGTTCGCCCAGAATAGCGGAATGGTAGAAGAAGTGATAGCAGGCGGCGCGGCCATGACGCAGATCCATAACCGAGCGTCGCGTCGGGGTGAACTCGCGCTGGTGCAAGTGGGTACAATTGCGCGATTGCCCTGGTTGGTTGCAACGAAAACCTCTACGCCCGGGTATCTTTTCAGCCAGTTGTGTTAAAGGAAACGCCATGAAATCGAGAGCGCGAGTCGTAGTTGTAGGCGGAGGTGTTGTCGGTGTTAGCACACTTTATCACCTGGCAAAAAAGGGATGGGGCTCGGACATCGTATTGATTGAAAAGGGTGAACTAACCTCCGGATCTACCTGGCATGCCGCCGGTCTTCTGCCGCTCTTCAATATGAGCTATAGCGTTGGCCAGATTCACAAATACTCGGTAAAACTCTACCAGGAACTGGAAGCGGAAACAGGTCAGGACGTCGGGTTTCGCCAAGTCGGCAACATCCGCCTGGCCATGAATCGCGACCGTATGGACGAATACCACCAGTATGCAGCCACGGCTCGCACAATTGGCGTTCGTGTTGAATTTCTCAGCCCGGCTGACGTAAAGGAAATATGGCCGCTGTGCAATACAGAGGGGTTGGTGGGGGCCATCTACCACCCGGAGGACGGCTATATACAACCTGCCGACTTGACCCAGGCGCTCGCGAAAGGAGCGCGTGCACAGGGCGCTGAGATCTACCGTAAGACCCTCGTCACAGGAATAGAGCAAGATTGCAACGGCGAGTGGTTGGTAAAGACCGACAAGGGCGATATTGTCTGTGAGCACGTGGTGTCGGCAAGCGGTAACTATGCTCGCAAGACGGGAGAAATGGTAGGCCTGGATATCCCGGTCATTCCGGTGGAACATCAGTTTATCGTAACCGAAGCCCATCCGGATGTTGTTGCCCGCCACGAAGCAGGTCTGTCGGAAATGGGAGTGCTGCGCGAGCCGGATGGTTCCTGGTATCTTCGCGAGGAGAATGGCGGGTTTATCCTCGGCCCCTATGAGAAAGGCGCGCCATGCTGCTACGTGGATGGTCCCGCAGTTAATGCGGAATATGAACTTTTCCAGGAAGATCTGGATCGCTTGACCCCTCACATTGAAGCGGCAATGAATCGCGTTCCTGCCTTTGCCGAAGCCGGCGTCAAGGAAGTTTATAACGGCGCTATTCCCTATACGCCCGACGGCAGCCCCATCGTCGGCCCCGCCTGGGATCTAAAAAACTTCTGGCTTAATGAGGGTCATAGTTTTGGCATTACTGCAGCGGGTGGTGCTGGTTGGCAGCTGGCGGAGTGGATTGTCGAAGGTGAGCCGACTATTGACATGTTGGGTGTAGACCCACGTCGGTTTGGCGACTATGCCACCAGGAGCTACCTGCAGAATAAAAATGAGGAGGCATACGCGAGTGTCTTCACTATTCACTACCCCGACGAAGAACGCCCCGCGGCTCGCTCTCTACGAATGGCACCTTGCTACGAACGGTTGCAAAATCTGGGCGCGGTTTTTGGCCAGAAGTTCGGTTGGGAAAGAGCCAATTGGTTTGCCCCGGAGGGGATGCCTGCCGAAGATCATTGGTCGTTTCGCCGCTCGCGCTGGTTTGAACCGGTTGGCGAGGAATGCAGAAATGTACATGAAAACGTAGGTCTGCTCGATATGACGGCATTCGCAAAATGCAGAATATCGGGCCCAGGAGCGGAGGCTTTCCTCGACCACTTGGTTGCGAATCGCTTGCCTGGCAAGACGGGCCGAATAGGGCTTTGTCACGCGCTCAACAGCCGCGGAGGAGTTCTTTCAGAATTCACCATTCTGCGCGAAGCAGAGGATTCCTTCTACTTGGTTTCGGCCGGTGCCTTGCAGCGACTCGATCACGATCATCTGCACCAACATATGCCTAAGAATGGCGCGGTTCAATTCCAGCAACTGACCGGCGCGAAGGGGGTGCTTGTCGTCGCTGGACCGAAGTCGCGTGAATTGCTAAGTCGGGTTTCCGACAATGACTATTCCAACGCGGCATTCCCCTGGCTCGATGCCCGTGATGTGAATATTGGCATGGCACCGGTAACCGCCATGCGCGTTAACTTCGTTGGCGAACTGGGCTGGGAATTACACCACCCTATCGAATACCAGAATCATATTTTTGACACACTGTTTGCGGCTGGTGCTGACCTTAGGTTGAAACCCTTCGGTATTCGTGCGATGGATTCGTTGCGCCTGGAGAAATCGTATCGCATGGTGGGTACCGAGCTTTCCATCGAGTATGCGGCCTTGGAGTCGGGACTGCATCGTTTTGTGCATCCCGAGAAGGGTGAGTTCATCGGTCGTGATGCCTTGCAGGAATGGGAGAATCGAGGCTTCGACAATGCCTTTGTCACCATGGAAGTACTAGACGTTGACGATGCCGATGCGCTCGGTAACAACCCTCTGTTTCACGATGGTGAACTGGTTGGTCGTGCCACGGGTGGCGGTTTCGGTTTTCGCCTCGGTAAATCACTGGCACTCGGCATGTTACGCCCCGACCTAACCGCAGTGGGCACCGAATTGGAAATTGAAATTTTGGGCGAACGTCGTCGTGCGGTCATTCTCCCGGAAAGTCCGTTCGATCCCATTAACGAGCGGCTACGCGGCGTGGCTGAATAAAGGGAAACGTATTGTGAATGTTAGTGCTTTTGATCTATCCAACATCGGTGTTGATTCCTCAAGAATCCAAACGATAGGACCGATGCGAGCGGCGTATGTGTTCGCTACCGAGCTCAGCCATAGCGGTGTGTTGGAGCATGTCGTTCGTGTCTGCGTGGAATTGTTCGGTTCGCTGGGCCTCACCGGTAAATGTCATGGGACCGATAAGGCCGTGTTGCTCGGTCTATTGGGGGAGGAGCCGGAACGCATCGACCCAAGTGACGCGGCGGACCTGGTCAGCGATGTACTTGATGGTGGCGTGTTATCGTTGCTGCAGCTGCACGATTTACGTTTTGAAACGCTGCGTGATGTCGTATTCCACCAACGACAGTCACTGCACGGTCATGACAACGGCATGCGTTTTAGAGCCTTCAACGAAGAAGGGGAGGCGGTGCACCAGCGTGTCTATTACTCAACCGGCGGTGGTGCTATCGTTGAGGAAGCGTTTTTACAAGATCACTAGCCGTGGAAAAATACTCACTCTTTAGCCTCTTCAAGCACGCCCACAGTTACCATGAGAACTGGCAGCGTGCCTGGCGCAATCCAGTGCCGAAAAACTTGTACGACGTAGTCGTAATCGGCGGTGGTGGGCATGGTCTGGCGACGGCTTACTATCTTGCCAAGGTGCATGGCATTACCAATGTGGCGGTGCTGGAGAAAGGCTATCTGGGTGGCGGCAATACCGGAAGGAATACGACCATTATTCGCTCCAACTACCTATGGGATGAAGCGGCGCAGCTCTATGAGTTCGCGCTCAAACTATGGGAGGGCCTGAGCCATGAGCTTAATTTCAATGTGATGTTCAGCCAGCGGGGGGTTTTCAACCTGGGTCATAGCCTACAGGACATGCGCGATATTCAGCGTCGGGTGAATGCCAACCGGCTTAACGGTATCGACGGTGAAATATTAACGACTGCAGAGGTGCAGGAAAGGGTGCCATTATTGAATTGCTCGCCAAGCAGCCGCTATCCCGTGTTAGGTGCCTCTTTTCAGCCGCGCGGCGGCACCGCCAGACATGATGCAGTGGCTTGGGGTTATGCACGCGCAGCGGATGCGCTCGGGGTAGACCTGATTCAGCAGACCGAGGTGACTGGTATACGATGCGACGAGGGTGAGGTGATAGGCGTGGACACGACGCGCGGTTATATCGGTGCGCGCAAGGTGGCCTGTGTGACCGCGGGCAATTCAGGCTTGGTCGCAGCCATGGCGGGCTTGCGTTTGCCGGTTGAGTCACGGCCGCTACAAGCGCTGGTTTCCGAGCCGCTAAAGCCCTGCCTCGATACGGTGGTTATGTCCAATGCAGTGCACGGCTATGTCAGCCAGTCCGACAAAGGTGACCTGGTGATTGGCGCGGGCGTAGATGGGTATACAGGCTACGGGCAGCGTGGCTCCTTCCATATCATTGAACATACCATGCAAGCCATATGCGAATTGTTTCCCGTGTTCAGCCGAGTGCGTATGAATCGTCAGTGGGGCGGGATAGTGGATATCTGCCCGGATGCCTGCCCGATTATCAGTAAGACCTCGGTGAAAGGTTTGTATTTCAACTGTGGCTGGGGCACCGGTGGCTTTAAAGCCACCCCCGGTTCCGGTTTTGTATTTGCCGATACCGTGGCCAACGATCAGCCCCACCCCCTCGCCAAAGCTTTTAGCATCGACCGCTTCTATAGTGGCGCCTTGATCGACGAACATGGCGCTGCCGGCGTGGCCCATTGACGATGCTACAAATCCACTGTCCGTATTGCAATGAGGCGCGCGACGAGGAAGAGTTCAGTTGCAGCGGTGAAGCGCATATCTCGCGCCCGTCGACTCCCGAAGCTTTGTCTGACGAAGACTGGGGCGAGTATTTGTTCTTTCGCAAAAACCCGCGCGGGATACACCACGAGATGTGGTACCACGCCGCGGGTTGCCGGCGTTATTTTAATGTCACCCGCGACACCGTGAGCTACGCTATTCTGGAAAGCTATCGCATTGGTGCTCACCCAAGCGTAACAGAACCTACCATCGAAGAAGCGGCCCAATAATGCAGGCCCGCCGTTTGGCCGAAGGTGGTCGCGTCAACCGTGAAAAGCACATCAACTTTCGCTTTAATGGTAAATCTTACCAGGGTCTGGAAGGCGATACCCTCGCCTCGGCGCTGCTTGCTAATGGCGTTGACGTAGTCGGGCGCAGTTTCAAATACGGTCGCCCGCGCGGCGTTGTAGGTCACGGTGCCGAGGAACCCAATGCGATCGTACAACTGGGTAAAGGCGCACAAACCGTGCCCAACTTGCGCGCCACCCAGGTGGAATTGTACGAAGGGCTGGAAGCCAATAGCGTGAGCGGCTGGCCCAGTGCTGACTTCGATTTGATGGGGCTTGTGGGAGCGTTTGGACGTTTTATGCCCCCGGGGTTTTACTACAAAACTTTCATGCGCCCGCAGAAATTGTGGATGACCTACGAACACTTTATCCGCAAGGCGGCAGGCCTGGGCGTGGTGCCCACTGAAAAAGACCCAGACAGCTACGATAAACTCAACCAGCATTGTGATGTATTGGTGGTAGGCGCAGGGCCCACAGGTCTCGCTGCCGCCGTTGAAGCGGCGCGCAATGGTGCACGCGTAATCATTGCCGATGAGCAAAATGAATTTGGGGGCAGTCTGCTGGCGACTACGCAGAACATAGATAGTCAGGTGGCAACACAGTGGGTAACTAATAAAGTGGCGGAATTGCGAGCTTGCGACAACGTCGAGTTATTGCCACGTAGTACTGTGTTTGGATACTACGACCACAACTTCCTGGCTATTCTGGAGCGCCGAACCGATCACTTGAGAATCAGCACCACAGTGGCCGCGCGCCAGCGCGTACACAGGGTGCGCGCCAGGCAGGTGGTGTTAGCCACTGGCGCCATCGAGCGACCACTGGTGTTTGCTAATAATGATGTGCCTGGGGTGATGCTGGCATCGTCGGTATCCACCTACATTAACCGCTACGGTGTAGCGCCTGGCGACAAACTGGTGTTGTTTACCAGCAATGACAATGCGTACCAGACCGTTATTGATTGGCGTCAGGCTGGACGCGAGGTCGTGGCCGTGGTGGACGCACGCGCCAACCCCTCTGGCGCTATCGTTAAGACCGTGCAGGAACTAGGCATAGAAGTGATAAGCGGGCATGGTGTGATCGAAGCGCTGGGTAAAAAACGGGTGAAAGTCGCGGTTATTACGCCTCTTAATGCCGCAGCGACAATTGCCACCGGCGAGCCCCGTCGCTTGGTTTGTGACTTGATCGCCTGCTCCGGCGGCTGGAGCCCGGTGATTCACCTCAGCTCTCACACTGGCGCCATACCACGGTGGCGGGATGAGGCAGTAGGTTTCGTGCCTGGTGATTCAAAACAGCAGGAGCATTCTGCTGGGGCGGCGAAGGGCACTTACAGCCTAACAGCCTGTTTGAGCGAGGGCGCCAAAGCCGGTGCGCAGGCCGCCCAGTTGGCCGGATTTGGCGATGGCACGGACAGCACGCTGATACCCAGTGTTGAAGAGCTACCCGAGGAACCGCAGCAAGCGTTGTTTCTGGTACCTCATACCAAGCCGACAAGCCGTGCGCCGAAGCAGTTTGTCGACTTTCAATTAGATGTGACTGCTGCCGCAATTGAGTTGGCCGCACGTGAAGGTTACGAGTCAGTGGAGCATACCAAGCGTTACACTACGCTTGGCTTCGGAACCGATCAAGGCAAGTTAGGGAACATCAATGGTATGGCAATTTTGGCCAACGCCTTAGGCCAGAGTATTGCGGAAACTGGCACCACTATTTTTCGCCCTGCCTATACGCCCACCACTTTTGGCGCGATTGCCGGTCGCGACATCAACGATTTATTCGATCCTGTGCGTTATACCGCCATGCATCGCTGGCATGAAGAGCACGGCGCCGAATGGGAAAACGTCGGTCAGTGGCAACGCCCCCGGTACTACTGCCGACCCTTCGAAACCATGCACGATGCGGTTAACCGTGAGTGCCTGGCGGTACGCAATAAGGTCGGTATTCTGGACGCTTCCACGCTGGGCAAAATCGATATTCAAGGGCGCGACGCCGCGGAGTTTCTGAATCGCATTTATACCAACGGTTACTTGAAACTGGCGCCCGGAAAATGCCGCTACGGGGTGATGCTAAAAGAAGACGGTATGATTTTCGACGACGGCGTCACGGCCTGCCTTGGGGAGAACTACTATCTCATGTTTACCACCACGGGCGGGGCAGCAGGCGTTCTGGCATGGCTGGAGCTTTGGCAACAAACCGAATGGCCGGAGCTGGAGGTGTACTTCACCTCGGTTACCGACCATTGGACTACGGCGACAGTAACCGGCCCTAACGCGCGCAATGTCATTGCGAAGGTCTGCGACGATATCGATCTTGGCAACGACGCCTTCCAATTTATGGACTGGCGCGACGGCACAGTCGCCGGCGTGAAAGCGCGGGTGTTCCGCATCAGCTTTACCGGTGAGCTTTCATTTGAGGTGAATGTGCCAGCGCACTACGGTCGCCATGTTTGGCAACAGCTGATTGAGGCCGGCGAGGAGTTTGATATCACACCCTATGGTACTGAAACCATGCACGTGCTGCGGGCCGAGAAGGGTTTTATTATCGTCGGCCAGGACACCGACGGCTCTATGACACCCTCCGATATGAATATGGATTGGGTAGTCGCCAAGAACAAAGTTTTCAGCTTTATTGGCAAGCGCGGGCTCAGTCGTTCCGATTGTCAGCGTGAAGATCGTAAGCAGTTGGTCGGGCTCAAAACCCTAGATGCTAATGCTGTGTTGCCGGAGGGCTCGCAAATTGTCAACGATCCTGAGCAAGCCTTGCCTATGAGCATGCAAGGTCATGTGACCTCGAGTTATTACAGCGCTAATTTGGGTCACTCGATTGCGTTGGCGATGATAAAAGGCGGATTACATCGCAGGGGCGAAGTAGTACATTGCCCGCTTGCCGATGGTCGCACCATCGCTGCTGAAATAGTCAGCTCCGTATTCTACGATCCGAAAGGAGAGCGGCAGAATGTCTGAAGCCCGACGTGAATCGGTGCTGCACTATGCACTTAGGGACTTTGCAGACAACAACCCTGCCGACCCTGGCGTGGTGCTTCGCGAAGATGGCTTCAAAGGCCATCTGCATCTGCGAGGCGACCCTGACAACGAATTGTTTCGAAAAGGGGTGGAAGAGGTGCTCAAGGCGCACTTGCCGGTCGAACCCGGTTATTGGACTTCAGCGGCGGCCGCTAGCGTGTACTGGTTAGGTCCCAACGAATGGTTGGTGATTGTGCCTGCAGGCGCCGAGGCATATGTGGAAAACCATTTGCGCCAAACGCTCCATGGTCACTTCTCCATCGTGGATGTCAGCGGCGGTCAAACGCTTATCAACCTCAGCGGCGACGAGGCTGGCTCGGTATTGAAGAAATCCAGTGTTTATGATTTTCACCCCAACCACTTTGGCCAGGGCCGCTGTGCGCAAACCACATTTGCCAAGGCCACGGCCTTGGTTAGCAAGCAAGAAGATGGTTCGTTCGATCTGGTTATCCGCCGCAGCTTTGCCGATTACCTGTTTCGCTGGATCGCCGACGCAGCGGCTGAGTATGGCTTTGTGGTCGACCGCGAAGCGAGTTTGCCACACCAGCAATAGAGTTTGCATTTTGGTGGATTATCTATATCCTCCGCGCTCCCAAAACCACAATGCACTAAGCGTAGTAAATGCCGGTTAAATCACTGATAAAAATTTGGCCTCTATTCTTTGGTCTATCGCTGATCGGTTTAGCCCTGGGCGTGCAAAATAGCCTATTGGGTATTCGCGCGTCGCTTGAGGGGTTTGACAATCAGGTGACGGGTTTGTTGATGTCCTGCTATTTTGCCGGCTTTCTGGTCGGTGCCTTGTGGGCGCCTCGGTTGATACGTCAGGTAGGTCACATCCGCACCTTTGGTGCGCTAACGGCTCTTGCTTCCAGTACGATTCTAGTGCATGCCATCTATGTAGAGCCGTGGGTTTGGGGGCTTATGCGCTTGCTGACTGGCTTTGCCTTATCGGCGATCTATGTAGTGGCGGAGAGTTGGCTCAACCAGGCATCAAGCAACGAGAACCGCGGGCAGGTGCTGGCCGTTTATATGATCACCATGATGGCCGGCATTTGCGCTGGTCAGTTTATGCTTAACCTGGCTGACCCGGCGGAATTTACCCTGTTCGCCGTGATCGCGGTGATGGTCAGTGTGGCGGCTATTCCCATTCTAATGACAGCATTATCGACCCCGGTGGTGGAAGAGGTCGACAAGATTGGCGCTGCCCTGCTTTGGAAACGAGCACCAATTGCCATCATGGGCCTGGTGTTATCGCAATGGTGCGCTAGTCTGGTGTACGGTATGGGCGCGGTATATGCCACACAGTTGGGCATGACCGTTGCCCAGGTAGCAAATTTTATGGCCGCCATGCTGGCCGGTGCTATGGTATTGCAATGGCCATTGGGAAGATTGTCTGACTTTGTCGATAGACGCTGGGTGCTAGCGTTCGCATGTGTTGGGTCGGTGGCATCGGCCTGTGTAGCTGCGAATTATGCCACGGCTTCCTGGCAGCTCTACAGTGTTGCGTTTGTATTCGGTGGCTTTTGTCTATCACAGTACTCCCTGACGGTCTCGATAATGAACGACAACTTGCGACCAAAGGAGATCGTTCCCGCCAGCGGTACCATCGTCATGGTTGCCGGTTTGACCTCGATCACTGGACCTATCAGTGGTGCAGCGTGGATGGAGTTATTCGGCATTATGAGCTTCTTTTATCTGCTGGCGCTCAGTATGGCGATTCTTGCTGTCATAAGCGTTTGGCGCGCCCTGACCGTCCCCGCCGTGTCAGACGAGTTCAAAATTCAATCGACTTTGCATGTGCCGGTCGCCACGGTGGGCACGGTGCTGCATGTTGAGGAAGACGTTGTAGAGAACGAATGAAGCTACTTTTCTGTTTACTCCTGTCATTGCCAACAGGGCTGAAAAGCCACACAC
>JBPCXM010000423.1:0-8008 GCA_051008535.1 Pseudomonadales bacterium
GTGCCAAACACGTTATTAAACGACTTGCTGGACTTCATTATCCGCGATGAAGCGTGCCATGTGACTTTCGGTGTGAACTATCTAGAAGAGTTTATTAGCTCTTTAAGCGAAGAGGAAAAAGAAGAGCGCGCCCGTTTCGCCTACGAGGCCTGCGTGGTCGCGCGGGAGCGCATGATACCTACCGATGTGTTTCGCCACTTCGGCTGGGATGTGGACGAAGCACGCCAAGTCTACCTCGATGGCCCAATGGCAAAAAATTTCAGAAACTTGCTGTTCACCCGCATTATGCCGAACCTGCGACGCATCGGCCTGCTTACCGACCGAGTGCGGCCAATGTTCGACGAACTCGGTATTTTGGAATACGAAAACATGCCGGACGATGGCGATATCGACTGGGCCGAGTTAAGCAAACCGCTTAGCGCCGCGTAGCCGCCCCGACTCACTCCTCAGCGCGCGCCTCCACGGCGCGCCAAACGCGCAGAAAGTTCTGGTACAGAATCTTCTCAATATCCGTTTCTTTGTAGCCGCGTTTGAGCAACGCCGCAATCAGATTCGGGTACATCGATACATCTTTCAATCCTGTTGGTAACGTGTCGCCTACCCCATCGAAGTCTGAACCCAGGCCGACGTGATCGATGCCGGCCAGTTTCACGACGCGATCGATATGATCAGCAACATCGTCAACCATGGCATAGGGAAACGGAGACTTTTGCTTATAGGCTTCGGCGTATTGTTTGACTTTGGGGTCGTGCTCGTCCAGCGTATTTCTGTTGGCGAACTGTTTAGCCAGTGCTCTAAGGTTGTCGGAATGCTTGCGTGCTTCGTCAGTAAGGAAAGACGAGCCGAAGTTAATCATGATGACACCGTCTTTTTTACCCAGCGCCTTGATCATGGCATCGCTCATATTGCGCTCCCAGCCCGGCGTGAAATGCCGTGCCGAGGAATGCGAGGCAACCACTGGCGCAGTGCTGACTTCCAGCACCTCATAGAAGGCCGCATCGGAGACGTGCGATATGTCAACGATCATGCCCTTCGCATTCATGGCCCCTACCAGCTCTTTACCAAACGGACTCAGTCCATTCCATAAGCGCACCTCGTCATAGGAGGAATCAGCGATATGGTTGGCCTGCGCGTGGGTAAGGGTAATATAGCGAATACCGCGCGCGTAGAAGTGGTCGAGGTTTTTTAAGTCGCCGGCAATTGGGCTGCCGTTTTCCATGCCCATTGCCAGCCCTATTTTACCTTGGTTAAATAAAGTCATTACGTCTTCGCTGCGTCTTATCAACGAAAACTTGTCCGGCGCGCGTGCGGTAATGGCTTCCACTTGGTCAATAAGCTGATTTGCTAATTCAACGCCGCCCCCTTCGGCTTCTAAGCTCGATGGAATATAAATCGACATAAACGGCGCGCTGAGACCACCTTTGACAGCACGCGGGTAATCGAAGTCGCCACGGTCGGTAGCTTGAGTCACATCTTGCCAGTGATCGTGCAGGCGATACGGCACGTCGATATGAGTGTCGATAATGGGGTATTTTTGCGCGATGTCAGCGGCGCGTTGTGTTAGATCGTCGTCGGCATTGCTAGATATCGCGAATAGCGTCGCGCAAATAAAGCCGGCCAGGCGAGCGATAGTGAGTTTTTGCATTGCCTACCTCTACGTCTTTTGCAAAAAAGCGATTATATTACGTGCTTGTAACACGGTCGCGTTGTTCCTTGTACCAGCACAAGCGTCACTATATTCTTTCGACTTAACTGGGCGCATGTTACGCGACGTTGTGCCGAATCACGAATGGAGAATGTACCGTGTCTTTTGTATTGGTTGAAAAACCACGCCCTCACATTACCCAAATCACTTTGAACCGGCCAGAGCGCATGAACGCAATGGCTTTTGATGTGATGGTACCGCTGCGTGACGCGCTGGAGGAAGTCAGCTTCGACAACGACACGCGCGTCGTCATTCTAACCGGCGCCGGCGAAGGTTTCTGCTCGGGCGCCGATATGGAAGACTCCGGCTATTTGCCCATATTTGACGGTCTCACCATTCCGGGCATCGCCCGGCGCGCCATGAAGGTGCTGGACGATGTGGTCAAGTCTATTCACCGGTAATTTGCGCTATTAATGGGGCAGCCATCGGCGGCGGGTTTTGTTTGAGCATGGCGACCGATATCCGCATCGCATCCGAGGCCGCTTATTTTCGCCCCGCCGGCATCAATAATGGCCTGACCGCGGCTGAGTTGGGGCTAAGTTACTTACTACCGCGCGCCATTGGCGCGTCACGCGCTTTCGAAATCATGTTGTCGGGTCGCGATGTCGATGCCGCAGAAGCCGAGCGCATCGGCCTTGTTTCGCGGCTTGTACCGCAGGAACAATTGCTGAATGAATGCTACGCCCTCGCGGAACGTATGATCGGTTACAGCCAGCTTGGCGTTGAGCTAACCAAGCAAATGTTGTGGGCCGGGATGGACGCCGGCAGTCTGCATTCGCATATGAACCATGAAGGTCACGCGCAGTTGTTCATACGCATGACGACACAGAACTTTGAAGAAGCGGTTAAAGCGCGTAAGGAGAACCGCAAGCCGGTGTATAACGATTAGCAACGTGTCAGCTATCCCTGCCAGCGTAGGTCAACACTCGCCCCAGCTTTCTGCTTCCCAGTGCCGGCCCAAAGTAGTTGCCGGTCCAAACGCGCTCACCAGCAATAAACACTCCGCTAACAACGCCGTCTGAACGATTCACCAATTGTTCGTTTTCAAAAATTTCGCGGTAAATCATAATGCGATGCGCATCGCTGTCGTAACGCGCCAGTTGTTCCGGATCGATCAACACAATGTCGGCCTGGGCGCCAATATTCAAAGTGCCAACATCAAGACCGAAGAACTCTGCCGGTTCCGAAGTGAGACGCTGTACCGCTCTGGCAACGAGCTCTATCGACTCCTGCTGCGCGATTTGCAAGGTCAGCAGGTTGCCGTCGAAAAAGGCGAGGTTAGTCAGGTGCGCGCCGCTGTCGTTAAAACCTGGTAAGTTGTTCGGGTTGAACAGCGCCTCCTTGATTTTCTCCGGGCGATCATTGGCGACAATCATCCACCAGCGCAGATCTTTGTCGAACTCGCGCAACAAATGCATTAGAAAGTCCGCCTCATCGCCGATCGGGTCCGGACAGGTTCTGAAAAACTCAATCTCTACCGAGTCTTTGACTGATCCAAAGTTTTTCTGGAAGGTTAACAATCGCTGATAAATTTCGCCCAGGCTATGACCCATCCAGTCAGCGACCGGGCACCACTCAACAAACATCTCATTCAGATTGCGGCTGAAATTGAAGCCGCTCTTGCTCTTGAACCAGTCGTGCTTAAATTCCTTGATGAACTTCGGGTCGTTCAACAAGGCCAACCGCCCTTGTCTGTCTTCGAGTTCGCAGGCAATGAGTCTTGCCGTGGAGGGAATCTCTTCCAGCAGCGGTGTGGTAACGCCGTCGCCCCACATTTTAAACGGCGCAGACAAAGCCTGAAAGTGAAACTTACCCTGCACTAAACGCGAGTTCAACAAACGACCTAAAAAACCAAAAGCTGCACTGGCACGCCGATCGGCGATGAAATCCATGGCCGCCAGTGCACTGAGACGCAACGGTTTACCATAAAACCTCCCACTCGTCAGGAAGAAACGCTTCAACATGCGCAGGCGATTTTCCGGGTCGGGAGTGGCCTGCCACACGCGGTCAAGATCGCGCACAATATCGGTCAGCGATCTAAGCTCTTCGTCAGTGACAAACTGGGTTGGAATGCGTGATGCTTTGTTCGGATCGTTGGCCAAATAGTGGAACGGCAGCGCATCAGTTGAAAAGCCAATATAGCCTTGCTGCAGCGCGTCGTGCAGCAATTGATTCATTTTTTCTATTTCTGCTTCACTGGGGTCGCGCGAAATGCTGTCTTGCAAACCCATGACCTCGATGCGCAGCATGGAATGCGGTATCAATGGCGCGATGTTTGGACCTAGCGCAATGTCGTCAAAGTGTTGCAAATAGCCGGCGGGTGTGTCCCAGGTCAGCGCGTCGGCGCATTTTTGCAATACATGCTTGGGAATGTTTTCCACCCGTGCAAAACAATCCACCACCGGGTTTTGATCTTGCTGAGCTTGCGCGCCAAACGCAACTCCCAGGCTGCAGTTACCGACGATTGCCGTGGTTGTGCCATGACGCACGGCTTCACCCAGCGCGGGGTCAATTTCCACCTCGAGGTCGAGGTGAGTGTGAATATCGAGCAATCCTGGCATTAGCCATTGACCGCTGGCGTCAATAACCTGCGTGTTCGAACCAGCATGCAGATTTTGCCCACGAGCGGTAATTTTGCCGTCAACAACTGCCACATCCTCGCGCACGGCGGGGCCGCCGCTACCATCAAATACCAGCGCGCCTTTAATAATAATGTCGAAGTCGGGTGTTTCGTTCATATTGTTACTTCTAATGTACTGCCCGCATGGTACACAAAAACCACCGCTTGCCAAGCCAGCGTAAACCCCTTTTAATAGATTCGTATATACGTTTAAACGATAGCCGCTGTTCACTCGGGTAACATGCATGCCGCGCTTTATGACCTTTGCCTTTCTAACTACCTTTTTTTTGTTTGGTTGTGAGCAACAGGAAAAACCCGCCACGCCGCCTACGGCGGCGAAGCCGAGTCCCCAGGAATCGCTCACCAGCAGGCTACGCAATGCTCAGCCTGATCAGGTGATAGAAATTGCCGCAGGCCGTTATGATCTGAATTCCGGGCTTAGTGTGACTGCTGATGGCGTCACTGTTCGCGGTGCTGGAATGAATAAAACCGTGCTTAGTTTTAAAAACCAGAATCAAACCAATGCGGGTTTATCGATCAAAGCCAACGGCTTCGTACTTGAAGATATAGGCATTGAGGATAGCAAAGCTGAAGCCGTCAAGTTAGAAGGCGGCAAGAATCTTGTCATTCGCCGTGTTCGTACCCAGTGGACCGGTGGCTCCCGGAACAGCAACGGCGCTTACGGAATTCACGTATCGCAAGCGGAAAACGTGCTGATCGAGAACTCAGTCGCCATCGGCGCCTCCGCAGCTGGAATCTACCTTGCTCAGTCAAAAAACCTTATCGTGCGTAATAACCGTGCCGAGTTCAATGTTGCGGCCATTCAGTTGGGCAATAGCAGCAGCGTCGACATCTATGGTAATACAATGCTGAAAAACAGCAGCGGTATTCTGGTCTTTACTCTACCAGATGTAGCGGGGAGCAGTCGGCATATACGCGTGTACGACAACAAAGTGTACGCCAACAACAAACAAAACTTCGGTGCCGGGACAGCCGCCGCGGCTGTGGCGGTAGGGTCAGGCATCGTCGTCAACGCCAGTGACCGTGTTGAGATATTCGGTAACTATATCGCCGACAACAAAACGGCAAACGTTATTATTGGCAGCTATTTTACTGCTGCGTACTACTCTAACGATCAGGTTTTGCCCGCCAACTTTGACCCCTACCCAGAGGGCATTTTTATTTACGCGAACAAATTTTCCGGCGGCGGAGAAGCGCCAGAAAAGCTCGATTGGGAAGCCTTACGAGAGGCGAAATTTGGCACCAACGGCAGCCTGTCAGACATTGTGTGGGATGGCTACACCGACCCGGCCAAAGCCATCAATGCCAAACCACCAGTCAACGATGCCATCTGTGTAGACAATACCCAGGCAAGCATAGTTAACATCGATGCCGCCAATAACTATCAGAAAGTCGACAAAAGTATGCGCCCGCATCGCTGTTTACTGCCGAAATTACCCGCAATCGACTTACCCGGGCGATAAATGCGTCACGGCAATTTTGAGGACGAAGTAGACAGCAAGATCAACTGGAAAGTACTGTCGCTAATCTGGCCGTACCTGCTGGAATACCGGACACGCGTGCTGGTCGCCCTCGCTTGTCTGATCATGGCCAAAGTTGCCAGCGTCGGCGGCCCGTTTATCCTCAAATATATTGTTGACGCGCTTGATGCCGACTCAAATGGTGCGACGCAAGCACTGCTGGTACCGGTGGGATTGGTACTAGCCTATGGTTTTGCGCGCTTTGCCAATGTGTTGTTTGGTGAGCTGCGCGACACCGTGTTCGGACGCGTGACCGAGCGCGCCATGCGCCGCCTTGGCCTGCAGGTGTTCGAACATCTGCACCAACTGGATTTAGACTTTCATCTAAATCGTCGCACTGGCGGTTTGTCGCGCGATATCGAGCGTGGCACCACCGGCATCAGTTTTTTGATGCGCTTCTTCGTGTTTAATATTGCACCAACTTTTATCGAAATTATGCTGGTGGTAGGCATATTGCTGTTTAATTATGGTTGGCGCTTTGCGTTAATCACGCTGGTCGCCGTCGTCTCATACGTATTTTACTCGGTATATGCAACGGAGTGGCGCACCCGTTTCGTTCGCGAAGCCAACCGGGCGGACTCGGCCAGCAACACTCGCGCAATTGACAGCCTGTTGAACTATGAAACCGTAAAATACTTTACTAACGAGCAATTCGAGGCGCAGCGCTACGACAAGGAACTTGCCACCTGGGAGGCAGCACGGCGCAAGAACCGCTTATCTTTGTTTGCGCTAAACGGCGGGCAGGCGTTGATTATCGCCGGCGCGATGACCAGCATGATGATGCTGGCTGCAAGCCGTGTAGCCGCAGGTGGCATGACCATTGGCGATTTTGTACTGATCAATGCGTTTATGTTGCAACTGTTTTTGCCTTTGAATTTCCTTGGTTTTGTGTATCGTGAAATTAAGGGTTCGATGGCCAATATTGAGCGTATGTTTGAATTGTTGGCCGAGCAGCCGAAGGTAATCGACGCACCTAACGCCAAACAGCTGGTATTTGCGAACTCTGAGCAAAAACCATGCGGTATTCGCCTCGAAAGGGTTTCATTTCATTACCGCCCGGATCGGCCAATACTTAAAAATATCAGCTTTCATGTACCGCCTGGGCAGAAATTCGCCGTTGTGGGTGCCAGTGGCGCCGGCAAATCCACGCTGGTTAAACTGTTATTTCGTTTCTACGATGTGACTGATGGCTGTATCACGATCGACGACCATGACATCCGCGGCCTAACACAACGCTCGTTGCGCAGTGCAATCGGTATCGTACCGCAAGACACGGTTCTGTTTAACGACAGCATTTTTGAAAATATACGTTATGGCAGACCGGAGGCAGACGACGACGAAGTACGCGAGGCGATTCAACATGCCCACCTGCAAGACTTTATCGCCGAATTACCCGAAGGCGCTAACACAATGGTGGGGGAACGCGGCCTAAAGCTTTCTGGCGGCGAAAAACAACGCGTTGCCATCGCGCGCACTATCTTGAAACGACCTCCTATTCTGGTGTTCGACGAAGCAACATCGTCGCTAGACAGCAAGTCTGAACAAGCCATTCTGGGTGCGATTAAGGAAGTTGCCGAGGGTCACACCAGCCTCGCGATTGCCCATCGCTTATCGACCGTGGTCGACGCCGATCAGATCATTGTATTAGATCACGGCGAGATTGTTGAACAAGGCAGTCACGAGGAGTTGCTCGCACGCGGCCAGCGTTATGCAGAGCTTTGGCGGGTGCAGCAGAAGGAGAACCGAGCCGTTTCGTCGTAAGCGCGGCCGCTATGCCGCGCTGCCCGACCAGCTATGCGCTTCAACAATCATTTTTAGACAGCCCAGAAGCCTGCAATCAATCTTCCTCACCACCAATGTAGCGATAAACCACGGCACCGATTCCTGCTCCAACGATTGGCGCCACCCAGAATAGCCACAATTGTGCAACGGCCCAGTCGCCAACGAACATAGCAACACCTGTGCTGCGCGCGGGGTTCACCGATGTGTTAGTGACCGGAATGCTGATCAAATGGATCAAAGTAAGGCATAGACCGATAGCGATCGGCGCCAGACCCGGAGGCGCGCGTTCATCGGTTGCGCCGAGAATGACGATCAGGAACATCATGGTCATCACAACTTCGGTGATCAGCGCTGCGCCCA
>JBPCXM010000424.1:0-3312 GCA_051008535.1 Pseudomonadales bacterium
CCGGAGAATTCGGTGCCGATACCTGGCCCGAGGAGTCTCGTAAGACTGCTGGAGGCGCCAACTCGTGGGCGGGGATCGCGATCGATCACGAGCGTGGCATTGCCTTTGCCCCGACCGGTTCGGCGACGTTTGATTTCTACGGCGGTGATCGCGCCGGGGATAATCTGTTCGCAAACTCCCTGCTAGCCCTGGATGCTGCTACGGGTAAGCGACTTTGGCACTATCAGTTTGTGCGGCACGATCTCTGGGACCGAGACTTGCCATCGCCGCCTAACCTGATCACACTACGGCGTAATGGTGAATCCATTCCGGCGGTGGCGCAAGCAACAAAGACAGGTCATATCTTTGTCTTCCACCGTGAAACTGGTCAGCCGCTGTTCCCAATAGAAGAAGTACCCGTTATGGGTGAGGCACTACCAGAGGAACATGCGGCTGAAACGCAGCCATTGCCGCTGTTGCCTCCACCTTTTGTCGCGCAGGTTTTCCTGCCAACTGACCGCGATACAGAGATGACAGCCGCGGTTGTTGCGCGGCAGAAACGGCTGGATCCGCACGCTACTTTCCGGCTGCCCAGCCTAAATGGCACGATTCTATACCCCGGAATGGACGGAGGGGCCGAATGGGGTGGCGCCGCCTACGATGCCGAGCCAAATCGACTGTATATCAATTCAAATGAAGTACCTTACTTGCTCGGCATGACAGCCATAGAAGGTGATTTGCAGATGGGTCCCAAATTTGCCTACCTCATGGTTTGTTCTGGCTGCCATGGTGCCGATATGAAGGGCGACGGGGTCAGTGTGCCGTCGTTACAAAATTTGTCGGAACGGCTATCGCCACTGGAGGCTTACCGGGTCCTGAAACAAGGGCGCGGCCGTATGCCCGCGTTCGACACAATGACCTGGTATGAAATCGCCGCGGTTCTTTGGCATGTTTATCAGGGCGAAGGTAATGTCAATGCGCTGAATACGACAGCCAACGACAAGGTCGCAAACGCTGCCGGGGCCAACTACATCAACGCTGGTTACCAAAAATTCCTCGACCCGGATGGCCTTCCCGCTTCCAGACCGCCGTGGGGCGCTTTGACGGCGATTGATTTAGACACGGCGACAATTGCCTGGCGAATTCCGTTCGGCGACTATCCCAAGCTACTAGAACAGGGGATTTCCGGCTTGGGGTCCGAGAACTATGGTGGACCCATTGTGACCGCCAGCGGCTTGCTCTTTATTGCGGCGACACCAGACCGCAAACTTAAGGCGTATGACACGCGCAATAGTGAATTGCTGTGGAGTGTCGAACTCCCAGCCGCCGGCTTTGCTACACCGGCTACTTATGCGGCAAACGGCCGTCAGTTCGTGGTGATTGCCGCGGGGGGTGGCAAATTGGGTGAGCCATCCGACAGCGAATATATCGCCTACGCATTGCCGAAGTGATTTGGCCGCTCAATATTATGCAGAAGGGTTATACCAAATCGGCGAAGTCCAGGCGCGTTCCTGAATAGTCTTGGGTAGGTTTGGATTGGAGCATGTTGGGGGCCGTTCGGCCGCGGGCATCTTATTGCAATCGTAGGTGCTCCAGCGACAACTTGGATTCTCAACTACGCGGGCGTAATACACTGCCGACATTGACGGATCAAACTCCTTGTCACGCCAAACATTGCAAAGCTGTTCAAAACCATGTCCCGATCGCTCACAAGTTTTGATGTCTAGCTTGGCTTTAGTTTCGGGGTTGCCGGCGACATCGTACACGCGTTGCTGCATATTTCCATCCGCGTCCATCCAGCCTTTCACGATCTGAATTTTTTGCAGACTGGCAGCGGTGGTATGAGGGTCGCTTTGTGCGCTAACGAGGAAACTGGGTTGGGTTGCAGTGGGCGATGCCTCTTGTAAATCACCGCCCATAGGTACGCCACCGTTATAAGCTTGCTCAATCATCGTCGGTTCATCACACAGGTTTGGCGGGTAGTTCCAGCCACCAAAGAACCTTGGCACAATTCTAGGGCCGCTGGTGCCAAAAGTTTCCTTGCGCTGCATTGCCGCAAACAGGGAAGGGCGCGAGTTCTCCTGTGCCCAGACCCCTGCCAGGCCGCCCGGGTTGTAGCGGCTAACGTCCCCCTTCGCCACGCCTGGAACGACGACCGGTTCGGCCAGACGGTGCTCTGGCGTTCGGTCGAGACCCGTGGAGCCAGAAAAATTAGCTTCGTCCACAGCGCCACCCGCGCTAGCGTGATTATCGGTCGCCGCAATCAAGCCGTACTTAAACGGATTGACCCCCATTTTCTGCTTCTCAGCCAGCCCCTGAATCAAGCCGTAGCGGGCAAAGCTGAAGCGCGACAGGCAGCCTGACAGGCTCATACCGCCACTACCAAAAACATCGCCACAATCTTCGGCCTCTTCGTTGGGTGCTCTTAGCTTTTCAAAGTCACATAGTTCATCGGCGGCACCCATGACGCGAGACAAATCGTTGCGGCATTCCGAATCGCCTTTCACCTGCATCACTTCTACAAGCGGTTCCAGCTCTGAACGCAACGTCGCAATCTGACGTTTTTCATCTGCTGCGTCGGTTGCCAGCGAGTAAGGATAGAACATTCGCCCACTGCTCCAATTGCTGTTATGCGGAATGCTAATCACATCACACTCGGCCGCAGAATCTTTGCAGCTTGTTTTCAACCAGCGCCACAGTTGCTCAGGTTTCTGCGCATTTTTCGAACTCAATGGTGCAGGGGGTACTGCGGCGCCCGAGAAAATCACATTACGATGCAAATTACTTCGCTCTTCGGCCAAGCTGTATTCATAGGCAACAAAACTCGTGAATTCGCAGTTCTCCGAGCGATCGTAGGCGTCCTCGGCGGCGCGCTGGTGTTTGTCCCATATGAGGGCAGAGGCCGCGAGGCAATCCATTCCGTCTTCGCCACAGATTCTGGCGGAGCGTTGCTTGTTCAGTAGAGCCATTGATGCCAGCTTGACCATGGGCTGCAAGCGCTCCCCCACTGGTAGCGTGATATCGCCGCGATAGATCTCGCACAGCGCCGAGCCATAGGCATCGCTGGTTTTATTTTGACACAAACTAACTTCGCCGAGGGTCTCGGCGTGGTCGGTAACGGCGGCAAAATCTAGCGGTGTGGTCAAGCGAATCTTGGGAACGATCGCTCCGGCTGAATCACTATTTAAACGTAAGGCAAGCTCGCTACCACGCGCGAAGGCGTACGCGTCCTTCGGTTCGCTGATATTGCCAAACGAGGTGGAATCAAAGGAATAGGAGGTATGAATATGTAGCGCTCCAAAGTAGGGATTGCGCTGCGGGTTGTTTTCCCGG
>JBPCXM010000425.1:0-12063 GCA_051008535.1 Pseudomonadales bacterium
GGCCATCACCGCGCACTGCCATCGGCGGATCGCATAATAAACTTCTGTGCAGCACGTGACTCATGGTTTTTTAACGGCCTCGAAACAAATGTATCATAGTAGTTTTAATACTCAATCGTTCGTTGCATCGATTCGGACGTTAAGGTAGTCTCGCCAGCAGGCCGCGATATTTCTGATAGCCCGTAAACCGATAATGATTTATAGAGGTATAGGCAAATGATCACAAGCAGGCGATACATCAGCGCATTAGCAATATTATCGACAAGCACAGCGTTGTACTCCCAATTGGCAGCAGCACAAAGCTCAGCTTCCGACGAAGCCGAAGACCTCATTTTGGAAGAGGTTGTGACGATCGGCACACGCAGCCAAAAACCACGATCAGTATCGGACTCAACCGTCCCGGTTGATGTTATTTCCGGCGAAGACTTTAACGCGATGGGAAGTACAGCCGATCTGACGGACAACCTTAAATCGGCGGTACCTTCTTATACCGCCACTCCAGCAACGGGTGACGGCAGTGCGTTCGTG
Source organism: Pseudomonadales bacterium (assembly GCA_051008535.1). Classification (GTDB taxonomy): domain Bacteria; phylum Pseudomonadota; class Gammaproteobacteria; order Pseudomonadales; family JAUIET01; genus JBBKXJ01. The sequence continues at coordinate 529 of JBPCXM010000425.1, forward strand.
CGGCCAACGTCTCTACGCGGCACCGCGCCCGATCAAGCCCTGGTTCTTATCAACGGCAAACGCCGACATCGCGCTGCGCTGGTGCAATTTTTTGCGCCTGCAGCGGGTAATGGCGCGCACGGTGTGGATGTCGGGATGATTCCTGGCATTGCATTAAAAAGCGTTGAAGTCTTACGTGATGGCGCAGCGGCACAGTACGGCTCTGACGCGATAGCCGGTGTCATCAACTTTGTCATGAAAGACGCAGCGGAAGGCGGCGAGGTGCAGGTTCAGTATGGCCAGCATTTTGAAGACGAAGAAAGCGTCAAGTTTGCCGGTAATGTCGGCTTCGGGCTCGGTGAAAACGGTTTTGTGAATCTTAGTTTGGAATACGTTGACAACGATGCCTTGTCACGTGGCGTACAGCGTCCGGACGCTCAAGCACTCATTGATTCGGGTGTCACTGGAGTTGGCGGAGATGCCCCATTTGATGATGAACCTCTCGTTCAGACCTGGGGGCGACCCGAAACCAGTGGTACGCGCTTCTTCCTGAATTCCGGATTCAACGTCACCGACAATGCGCAGGTATATGCGCGTTTAGGTTATGCCGATACCGAGGGGCGATATCGCTTTTTTTATCGGCCTGGTTTATCCGACCCTAACGACCCGACCTCGGGCCACTCGACACTGGAGGAGTTGTCCAACGCAGGCTTTACCGGTCCGTTGCTCCGTACCGGGTACACACCCTATCTCGACGGTGATCAAACCGATTTGAGTTTTGTCACGGGCCTTGAAGGCGAATTCAACAACAGCATGTACTATGATTTCAGCGTTGGCTATGGCAAAAATGAGCTGGAATACTTTCTTAACAATACGCTAAACCCGAGCTTGCCCCTCGTAAACGGGCAACCGATACGGGACTTCGACGTAGGCGGTTATGAGCAGGAAGAACTCAACGTAAATGCCGACTTTTCCGTGCCTCTGGGCGACACGCTAAACCTGGCATTTGGCGCCGAATGGCGGGAGGAAACTTATACTGCTATTCAAGGCGAACCCAATTCATTTGAGGGCTCGGGCTCCAACGGCTTCGGCGGTATTCAACCGCAAGACGCCGGCGAGTTTGACCGTGACAATATCGCGGTGTATGCGGATCTGGAGCACGACATCACGGCGGCTCTGCTGCTTCAGTATGCCGTACGTTATGAGGATTTCTCGGATTTTGGGGGTACGACTAATTGGAAGCTGGCAGCACGCTATCGAATCACGGATGCAATCGCGTTTCGCGGTGCTGTTTCCACCGGGTTTCACGCTCCAACACCGGGTCAGTCTAATGTACGTACAACCATTACGACATTCGACGGCGCGACCGGTTTGCAGGTTGAAGAAGGCTTGTTACCTTCTACCGATCCGCGTGTAGCGCAAGCGGGCGGCACTGAGCTGAAAGAAGAGGAGTCGCTCAATATTAGCCTCGGCTTTACCGCGGACATTGGCGACAACACAACAGTGACACTTGACTGGTATAAGATCGAAGTCGATGACCGTATTTACCGTACAGGCGATATCCAGATACCTGGCATAGTGCCGGGCACAACGGATACCATATCGTTTTACACAAATGCATTGGACGTTGAACATTCTGGCGTTGACCTGGTGGTGACATCGGGCTTCGACTGGTCCGACGGAGCCAGCACCGATGTGACTTTCGCGTTTGCCTACAACGAAATCGAAGTGGTCGAACAATCACAAATAAACGGTGTTAACCCGGTCAGTGATGACCTGATCGACGACATCGAAAACAACTACCCAAATGAGCGCTTTGTATTGACAGCTAACACACATTTTGGTGAGAAGTTGAATCTACTGGTGCGGGCAAATTACTACGGCGAGCATTTTGACGAGCGCGGAACCATCGGTGCCGCCGTTGACCCCAGCGCCGAGATTGACGCATCGGTCTACGTCGACCTGGAGTTGGGTTACCAGTTCAACGATAACCTTAGAATCGCCTTAGGTGGCATCAACATATTCGACGAGTTTGTCGATGAACTCGGCCCGCCAAACTCGAATCGACTAAGCGTCGGCTTGCAGTATCCGCGCCGTAGCGCTGCAAATTACGAAGGGGGATCGTGGTATCTTAGAGGCAGCTACTCATTTTAGCGGGAGTTGAGTTCGCTGCATGTTAGTGAGTTAGTCATTTGATCTGCTCGCGGATGATTAGCTCTATCGCGTCGGCTTGTTTCTGTGTTTTTAGCGGTGTCGAGCTAGCCTCCCAATCTCCGCTTTGTGCCGTTGCTTGACCGGACATTGAGATACGTGCAATCACCTGAACCGTATCGATTGTCGATAGGCGCATGGCTGGCGACATCGCCATACTATCGTCGAGCTCTACGTCGGCTGGTAGGTCGCCGAGTTGCAAGCGCTTAATCGCCAGCGGCATTTTCGGGCCCTTGGCTGCTCGTGCATAAACAAACACAGTGGTGTCTTTCGGTAGTTGGGTGCCGATGTCAGCTGCCACCTTGACTTTGATTGACGCCTCGCTCGCGTCAGCTTCGACTTTCGCTTGAGGTTGCGTTGCTGCTCCCGTGGGTGCCAAACCGCGTGCACGTTGTAGTGCGCTATTAATGGTGTTTGCTTGCGGTGAACCCGGCGGCAAGCCGGCCAGTAAACCGGACCATGCTTTAATAGCCGTGGCGTAGTCCTGCTGTTCGAAAGCATGCATTCCCTGTAAACCCAACGCCGTAGATTGTCGCGGATTGAGTTGCAAGGCTCGTTGCAACGCGTCCTGCGCGGCTTTAGACATACGCCGACCATCGCCTATATAGAGGGCCTGCGCGTAGTACGCCCATAACTGCGCATCATTTTCAAACTGTTCTACAAGCTTCTTGTAACTTGCTGTTGCTTCAGCGTAACGCTGCGCCTGCATTTGCGCCTGCGCCAACAGGAAACGATAGCTTGAGTTTTCGGGTCGGCGTTGCGAACGCCGCTCCAGTGCGGGGATCAACGTCTTTAGGCGCTCCGGGGACAGCTCTCTGGTTTGCGTTTGCTGCAGCGATTGAGAAATGCGTAGATCTTCGAGATAACCAAGGTATTGATATAGCAGCAACGTGGTGAGACTTAAGCCAACGGTGAACACTACGAGCGTTGATTTCGGCCGCGCTAATGTTGCGGCGCTGGGTTTAACGCTTGCACTTAACAGCGCATCATCACCAAGCGCGGTAGCGTACAATTCATCTTTAAGACGCTGCAGTTGCTGGCTATCAATCTTCCCGCTAACGAAGTCGGCGTCGATTTCTTGCAGTTGCTCACGAATAACGCGCTTATTGATTTGACCTTGTGATGGCGCCGGCGACGATGGCGAGCGCCCTCGCAACAAAGGCAACGCCACAAAAGTGCTCGCCAATACACACAAACCCGCGGCAATAAGCCAGAACATCACTATGCAGCGCCCTACTCGGTTTCTTGCTGTTCGAGCAAGCGCTGAGCTCTGGCGCGGTCGTCGGCGCTGACGCTATTCTCGGTTAATCTGTTTTTGCTGCGCGCCAGCCGCAATAACACAAGCAGCGCAACAACGCCCAGCAGCAACGGCATCACCCACAACCACAGCGTTTTGCGGTCCAACGGCGGCTTGTAGAAAATAAAATCACCATAGCGGGCGCGCATAAACTCATTGATCTGTTGGTCGGTTTTACCGTCGCTAATCATGCGCGCCAACTCGTCTCTCAAATCGGCAGAGATAGCCGAATTGGAGCCTTCGAGATTCTGGTTATCACACATGGGGCAGCGCAGGTTTTTTACGAAATATTGAAAACGTTCCAGTTGTTGTGAGTTTGCGAATGTATGCGCGTCTTCGGCGGCGAAACTTGTATTGCCGTAAACAAGAAAGAAGATAAGCAAAGTTGGTAGAAGAAGTCTCATCAATCAGCCTGTGCGGTTGTTGCTTTTAACTGCTCAATAACAGGCAATAATTTTTCCTGCCATACTTTGGCGTCGATAACACCTACATGTTTGTAACGAATCACACGTTGGGCATCGAGCACAAAGGTTTCGGGCGCGCCGGCGAGGCCAAGGTCCATGCCAAGACGGCCGCTTTCATCTGCAAAACTTGTGCGATATGGATTACCAAACTGTTGCAGCCATTTAGTGGCTTCTTCGTAAGTGTCTTTGTAGTTAACGCCATAAATCGGAATGCCATATTCCTCGGTAATGCGTTTTAGCTGTGGATGTTCAACGCGGCAGGAGATGCACCAGCTGGCCCACACGTTGAGCAGACTGACCTCAGATGCAATCGCGGTTTGGTCAACCAAAACATCGGGATTGTCCAAGGTCGCTAGCTTGAATGCCGGCATGGGACTGCCGAGCAAGGCCGAGGGTTTGTATTTCGGGTCCACCTGCAATGCAAAAAATAGTAGAACTGCCAACAACAAAAATAGCAGCAATGGGATAAAGAGTTTAATCCGTGCCGACACTACGCCACCTATGCCGTTACTGCGTCGGCTGGAGGCTGAGTGGCGGGAACTGAAGCTCGTACCCGCCGTGCCCGATAGCGCGGGTCGGCAATGGCCACCACGCCCCCCAAAGCCATTAGCAACGCGCCCAACCACATCCAGCGCACAAAGGGTTTGTAATGCAAACGTACTGCCCAGGCGCCGCCATCCAGTTGCTCGCCCAATGCAATGTAAATGTCACGCCATAGGCTTGGGTCTATGGCCGCTTCGGTCATGACATTTTTCTGCACCAGGTATTGACGTTTTTCGGGCTGCAAAGTGGCGATAGTCTCGCCGTTTTTCGATACTGTAAAATCGCCGTATTGGGCGATGTAATTCGGCCCTTGCTTATCGGCATGGCCATTAAAGCGAATATCTAACGATCCCAGTTTAACAACGTCGCCGGGCGTTAAACGCATGTCTTTCTCTTCGCTGTATTGCGAGGTGAGGCAAACGCCAAGCATGGTCACGGCCATTCCCAGATGGGCGATCAACATGCCGGCATGCGCCGGTCGCAGGCGGCGCCATTGAGTTTGTTTACTTTGGTTAGCGGTGACAATATTGCGCAATTGCAGCAGCGAGGTTAGCACAATCCAAGCCGCCAGCGTGACAGTGAGCACTACCGCAATACTTAGCTTGCCGACGTAAAATGCTGGTAAGGCAACGCCAAGCAAGATACTCGCGGTAGCAGCGGCAGCAAGAGGTCGAAATAAATCACGCGGATTCGTCTTTTTCCAGCGGGCGGCCGGCCCAAAGCCCATCAAGGCAAACAGCAGGGCCATCATTGGCACGAATAGCGCATTAAAATAAGGTGGTCCTACCGAGTATTTGCCTTGACCCAAAGCATCCATAATAAGTGGGAACAAAGTACCGAGCAACACCGTGAGCATAGCGAGCAAAAAAACCACGTTATTGCATAACAAGAAAAACTCGCGCGACAAATAACCGAAACCCACGCGTGATTGCACGGTAGGCACACGCAGTGCGTACAGGGTTAAAGAACCTCCTACCACAATGGCGAGGAAACAGAGCACAAACATACCTCGCGTGGGGTCACTCGCAAACGAATGCACCGAAGTGAGCACGCCTGAACGCACCATGAAGGTGCCGAGCAGGCTCAGAGAAAACACGCTGATCGCGAGCAGCACGGTCCAACTTTTAAACACGCCGCGCTTTTCGGTAACAGCCAAGGAATGAATCAGTGCGGTGCCAACAAGCCAGGGCATAAAGGATGCGTTTTCAACCGGGTCCCAAAACCACCAGCCGCCCCAACCAAGCTCGTAATACGCCCACCAGCTTCCGAGGCCAATACCAACCGTGAGGAAAGCCCAGGCGACATTAGTCCAAGGCCGCGACCAGCGCGCCCAGGCAGCATCTAGCCGGCCCGCACTTAGCGCCGCAATGGCGAAGGCAAACGCTACCGAAAAACCGACGTAACCGACGTACAAAACGGGTGGATGCACGATCAAGCCAAAGTCTTGCAGTAAAGGGTTTAAGTCACTCCCCTCAAGCGGTATGTTAGGAAAAGTGCGCTCGAAGGGATTGGATGTGAATAGCGAAAACGCCAGGAAACCAATGCTAATCATACCCATGACCGATAACACCCGCGCGACCACATCGTCAGGCATAGCGCGGCTGAAAATGGCTACAGCTAGCGTCCAACACGCCAGCACCAAAATCCACAATACTAGGGAACCCTCATGCTGACCCCACACCGCCGAGAATTTGAAATAGATTGGCAGTTTTGAATTGGAATGGTTGGCCACTAACGAAACCGAAAAATCGTCGGTCATAAACGCATAGGCTAAACCGGAAAAGGCCAACAGTACAAACACCCATTGTCCTACCGCCAGGCTGCGCGCGCTGCGCATCAGCACCTCATTGCCGCTGACTGCACCGTAGAATGGCACCGTAGCTAACAGTACGGCTAAACCGAATGCCAGAATCAGACAGAAATGCGCCGCTTCAGGAATCATGCGCCGTCTTTCCCAGGGGCTTTTTTTAATGTTTCTGCAACTTCTGGTGGCATATAGTTTTCGTCGTGCTTGGCGAGTATCTCGCTCGCCTGAAATACTCCGGTGGCGAGGAGCTTGCCGGTTGCAACCACACCCTGCCCTTCATCAAACAAGTCGGGCAAAATACCAGTGTATTCAACGTTAACCTGCTCAGCGTAGTCGGTGACGGTAAAGCGGATATCCAGACTACCCTTAGAGCGCTGAATGCTGCCGGGCATTACCATGCCGCCAAGTCGAATGTTTTTGTCGAACGGCACTTTGCCCTCGGCAACATCGCTGGGTGGATAAAACAGATTGATATTGTCGCGCAGCGCGTACATCAAAAAACCAACCGCTAACGCGGTAGCGAGTAAAATAAAAAACACTATCTGCAAGCGCTGCTTGCGCACCGGGTGCATCATGGACTCGCTTCCAATCCATGTTGGGCCGCTGTCTGTTGCTGCTGGCGCCTCAGGCTTTGTTTATAGTCACGTATAAAACGTTTCTTTTGCATGCCCGGCACTAGCAGCAAACCAAGCACGACTATCAGCGCCACAGCATAGGCGAGCCAGACGTAAAATCCATGGCCGTCCATATGGACAAATGCTGCAAAGCTATCGAAATACATTTAAGGACTCAGTAATTCCTGTACCCAACGGGTCTTTTGTTCTCGGCGCAAAACGCTGAGGCGCGTGTTTAACAGCAGTGCACTACCGTATAAAAGATAAAACGCAATAATCATCACCAGCAACGGCCACCACATGTCGGAGTGCATTGATGACTCCCCCATCACCTTAATCGTAGCCGGCTGATGCAAGCTATACCACCAGTCGACCGACTTATAGATGATGGGAATATTCACGGTACCCACCAGGCACAAAACAGCGCAGGCCTTACCGGCCTGCTCGGCGCTCTCAAATGCTTGCCGTAAAGCAATCACACCAATGTATAAGAAGAACAACACCAGCATGGAAGTAATTCGCGCGTCCCACACCCACCAGGTGCCCCACGTCGGCTTACCCCAGACTGCACCGCTGAACAGTGCGATAAACGTCATGGCTGCACCAACCGGTGCCGCTGCCTGCATGACAATATCGGCCAGCTTCATTTTCCAGATCAAGCTGATGGCACCGGCAGTGGCCATCACATAATATCCGGCCAGAGCTACAAACGCCGACGGCACATGGATAAAAATAATACGGTAACTATTGCCTTGGCGATAATCTTCGGGCGCGTAAGCCAAGCCCCAGGTTGCCCCCCAAAGCAACAAGCCCACACTTAGGACAATGAGCACGGGCAGTAGTTGCCCGCTGAATTGATAAAACCAACGTGGCGAGCCGAGTTTATGGAAGAATGACCACATAGTTAGCTAGATGCGAAGGAAATGCGCGTAAGGGGATGAGTGAAAAAGCGAATTATACAGTAAGTCCGGACCTTCAATAATAAAAATGCAGCCGCAGCGCTGCACTCACGGCCAACGGCGCCAGCGCCAAGGCGAGACATAACAAGCCTGCAAGCACTGCCAGCTGGCCGGTGGCGGCAAAGCCATTGGCAGCGACTTGGACTGCGCTGGCACCAAAAATCAATACCGGCAAATACATCGGCATAATCAATAGGGAGAGCAATAAGCCGCCGCGTTGAAAACCCACGGTGAGCGCAGCGCCAATCGCACCGATAAAAATAAGTGTCGGCACACCCAGCAACAGGCTGAGTATCAGTTCCGGCAGGGCCTCGGCTGGCAAACCAAAGAACAGCGCCAACAAGGGCGACACGATGATCAATGGCACGCCGGTCACCACGCAGTGGGCCAGCAACTTGGCAAGGGTCAGAAAGTAAAGGGGCTGCACACCGAGCAAAAGTTGTTCGAGGCTGCCATCGGTAAAGTCGTTACGAAACAAGCCATCGACCGACAGCATAAGCGCCAGCAAGGCAATCACCCAGATAAGACCTGGCGCCAGTACTCGCAATTGATCGCTGTCGGGGCCTAAACTCAGCGGAAACAGAGCCACCACCAGAATAAAAAACCATAGCGGGTGCAGACTGTCAGACAGCTTGCGTACGGATAGCAGCAATTCCCGCTGCAACATGCTGAAAAAAGCACTAGTAATCATAGATAAAAGTGATCATTCATCAAAGCTCAGCGTAAACTGCATCGGTCGGTGCAAGTTGCAAATGGCGCACATTGGCAACCCCACTGACGGCTTGATGAGTAGCGACAAGAATTGCGCCACCGGCTTCCAGGTGGCGTTGAAACAGTTTTTGCAGCCTATCAATGCCGGCTCTATCCAACGCGGTAAACGGCTCATCGAGAATCCACAGCCTGGCAGCTACCGTATATAGTCTTGCCAGCGCAACGCGGCGTTGCTGACCGGCCGATAAGGTATAGCACGGCTGATGTTCATAGCCTTGCAACTCCAGCTGCTCGAACGCGAGTACTGCCAACTGCTTGGAGAAGGCGCCTTTCAGCGCGCTGCTCCAGCGCAGATTCTCCCACGCCGTCAGGTTTCTCTTAATGCCCGCAGCATGGCCAATAAACAGGCAATCGTGTTGAAACTGGTGCCAACAGTCACGCAAATCTTTGCCACCCCAGGTAATGGAGCCCGAGTAAGCTTGTGCGAGGCCGCACACTACGCGCAGTAGAGTCGATTTGCCGCTGCCATTCGGCCCGCTCACTTCCAGCAACTGGCCGGGCTCGATGCTTAAATTGAGATTGTCGAACAAGATACGATCCGCGCGCTCGCAGCTCAGATCGTGTAGTTCAATCAGTGGATTGGATGAGCTCATGCCGCAACGTTAGAAGTAAAATTTGCGGCGCAATTCTACCCTATCGTCGGCGTACCGCGATATGCACTAGTCCAGAACCTCGCCCGGTTGGTAAATCTTCCACGCCACGTTGGTGCGTTTAGCGCCATACATGGCGATATCGGCCTGACGCTTGAGTTGCTCGGCATTTTCCGAGTCATGAGGATAGAGACTGATGCCGAGGCTACCAGCAACGCTGATTGTGCCCGCACTGGTCGATATAGGCGCATTGACTCGCGCCAGTACGGCGTCAGCGATCTGCGGAATGACGTCCATGTTGTCGACGTGTTCGATAATAACGGCAAATTCATCGCCACCCACGCGTGCAATCGTGTCTTGCGGACGGGTGGTTCGCAGTAGGCGCTCGGCAATGCGTTGCAATACTTCGTCACCCACACTGTGACCGTAACGATCGTTGATAGGTTTGAATTTGTCGAGATCCACATACATCAACGCCACCGCGCCGCCGTGGCGGTCACAGTGCTTAATAGCGGCGTTCAAACGCTCGTCAAACAACGCCCGGTTCGCCAGGCGGGTCAATTGGTCGTGGTTGGCCAAGTATTGCAAACGGTCGCGGTCGCGCTTGCCCTCGTTAATATGCGAATCGTAGACCTGCAAAAATAATACAAAACCGAGATAGCATGTCGTCCAGGTGACGAAGCGACCTAGGTAGATACCCGAACCCATACTCAGTTCCGGGAACTGATAACCGATGGCAAACAGAAAATAGAAGAGGTATTGAGTACTCCATATTGCAAAAGTCCAGCGGATGGCTGTATTACGATCGAGCATGGAGAAGGCAAAACCGGGCAGAATAATCAGTAGTTGAACAACAGGCGATTCTACTGGCCCGCCGGTAACGTAAATAGCGACGAAGCAGCCGACATACAAGCACAGTAATGTGCCCTGCGAAATCCATACCAGCTGGCGTCCGTGGCGTACCGCATAAAGGAAAAAAGTGTTAATCAACGTGTGCAGTGAGATAAGCACCAACGGCAACGTACGCGCATGCAATTGATCCGCATAACCCGCCAGCACGACGAAGTAGCCAACCGCATCCATCAGGCACAGCACCAGCAGTAGTTTTGTGATAACACACGCCTGCTTATATTGTGCCTGTACCGTCTGTCGCGTGGGTAGTGCGAAGTAATCAACCAGCCGGTTGAAAAACGGTTTGACTATCGTAACCAAGTCCATCGTAAACAGTTTTTTATAACGTTTATGCTCAGTGAATTGTCTTTGTTAAAGCGTAGACCAATTTAGGCGAGAAGAATAATGTGCGAAAGGTCAAGTTTTTGCGTATTGCAGCGGATATCCGCAAAATTGAAGACTATGGCGGATAGCTGTCCATGAAAATTATTGTAAATTGTAAAATTTGTCTCTTATCTATTTGTTTTTTATAGAAATAAATCCTTGTGGCTAGCTTAGTACTCCAAAACCTTGTGAAATCGCATAGACGTGTCACAGCGGCAACATATCACGCAATTTACGCTCGTCGCGAGATGCTGACAACGTATTTGTAGGGCTCGACGATCGACCACTGCCCGTTAAATTGTTCATTAGCACACGTTGGCTATGGGCAACGCTGTTTTGCAGCTGCAACAACTGCGCTCTCATGTCCTGCGCCGCATTGTTTGCCGCGAGCTCACGGCGTTCTAGATGTTGCAAGCGCTGCTGAAGCTTCTCTACTTGGAGCCGCTTTCTACGCACGTGCTCGCTGACAATAATCAGTGCAAAAACCCAAGGCATCGCTGCGGTTAGAATCAAGGTTAACGTTCCGGTCATTTTCTCGCTCCTTTCTATCTATTCTTTTGACGCACTACTGTCGGGTTTTGACCTGGTGAACAGTAAGCCGCCACCTTCCAGTTTTATGGTTTGGAAGGGTTGTGTGACAGCCGCGTCCTCCTTCTGCTCGGTTTGCCCCGTATCGCCCGAAGCCGTCTCTGTCGCAACTGGCGCCAGCGGGTCAGCATTTTTCGCTACCTTAATCAGCACGCGGCGATTTTGCGCGCGACCTTCGTTTGTGTTGTTATCGGCCAATGGGTAGAACTCCCCGTAACCGATTGCCGACATGCGCTGCGGCGCTACACCCTGGCCGCTCAGATAGCGCAACACGGCGGTCGCGCGCGCGAACGACAGCTCCCAGTTCGACGCGTACAACCTGCTATTAATGGGCACATTATCAGTGAAACCCTCAATGCGCATCGGATAGCCACTACCAGATAGTTCCTCGGCAACTTTCTTGAGCGGACTCTTAGCTTCCTCACGCAACTTCGCAC
>JBPCXM010000426.1:0-11057 GCA_051008535.1 Pseudomonadales bacterium
CGACAAACAACGCGCCAGTGTCTTTGTCGACTTCGTATTTAACCGGGTCGCTGTGTGCTGCGATTTCAATAATCACATTGAAATCGTCGGGTAGGTCTCTTCCTGGGGATACTAGATTTAAACTCATACAATTGATTTCCGCTTGCGGTCTGTGCTCACGGCGGCGGTAAGCATTGTCGCCGCCGTGAGCGTCGATGGTTTATATTGGGGCTATCGATTCATACGGTTATCGATGATTTGATCGACCACGGAAGGGTCGGCCAGCGTGCTGGTATCACCGAGGTTTTCCAGTTCGTTGGCGGCGACTTTACGCAATATTCGGCGCATGATCTTGCCCGAGCGGGTTTTTGGTAGTCCCGGTGCCCACTGAATTAAGTCCGGCTTAGCGATTGGACCGATTTCCTTGTTCACTATTTTGACCAGTTCTGCGCGTAATTCTTCCGATGGCTCGACATCATTCATCAAGGTCACGTAAGCGTAAATGCCCTGCCCTTTGATGTCGTGAGGGTAACCGACTACGGCAGCTTCGGCCACCGCGTCGTGCAATACCAGCGCGCTTTCTACTTCGGCGGTGCCCATGCGATGACCCGACACGTTAAGCACATCATCTACTCGGCCGGTAATCCAGAAGTAGCCGTCTTCGTCGCGGCGTGCGCCATCACCGGTGAAATAATAACCCGGATAAGTCGAAAAATACGTGTCCATAAAGCGCTGATGATCGCCATAGACCGACCGGATCTGGCCCGGCCAGGAACGCGAAATGACCAGGTTGCCTTCGCCTGGCCCATCAACCGTGTTGCCTTCGGCGTCCAGCAGCTCGGGTTTTACGCCGAAAAACGGTCGGGTGGCGGAACCGGGCTTGAGCGCGGTAGCGCCCGGTAGTGGCGTAATCATGATGCCGCCCGTTTCAGTTTGCCACCAGGTATCAACGATGGGGCAACGGCTTTCGCCAACGACCTGGTTGTACCATTCCCAGGCCTCCGGATTGATCGGCTCGCCTACGGAACCCAACAGTTTGAGCGAGCTGCGCGAAGTGCTGGTAACAAAATCGTCGCCCTGCCCCATCAGGGCACGTAAGGCCGTCGGTGCCGTGTAGAAGATATTAACCTGGTGTTTATCGATTACCTGCCAAAACCGCGAAGCGTTCGGATAGGTGGGTACGCCTTCGAAGATCAGCGTGGTCGCGGCGTTCGCCAGCGGCCCATATACAATATAGGAGTGGCCGGTGACCCAGCCAACGTCGGCCGTGCACCAGTAAATATCGCCATCGTGGTAGTCGAATACATATTTGTGCGTCATCGCCGCCTGCAGCAGATAACCACCAGTCGTATGCAGCACGCCTTTCGGTTTGCCAGTGGAGCCAGACGTGTAAAGAATAAAGAGCGGGTCCTCGGAGTCCATTGGTTCAGGTGGGCAGTCGGCGCTTACTTGCTCGACCGCCTCGTGCAGCCACAGGTCTCGGTCTGCCTGCCAATCAATCGCACCGCCCGTGCGTTTTACAACCAGACAAGTGCTGACATTCGGGCAGTCGCTCAACGCTTTGTCCGCGTTCGCTTTTAGCGGCACATTCTTACCGCCGCGCACGCTTTCATCGGCTGTTATCAGGGTTTGGCAATCTGAATCGAGAATACGATCTTTAAGCGCCTCCGGCGAGAAACCGCCAAACACAATTGAGTGTATAGCGCCTATGCGGGTACAGGCCAACATCGCGTAGGCCGCTTCCGGAATCATGGGCATATAAATACACACGCGGTCGCCTTTTTTCACGCCGCGTTGCTTTAATACATTGGCAAGCAGGCAAACCTGTTCGTGTAGTTCGCCGTAGCTAATATTGCGGCTTTCTTCCGGGTTGTCACCTTCCCAGATGATAGCGGCCTGGTCGACACGTTCGGGCAGGTGGCGGTCTATGCAATTGGCACTGACATTTAGTTTGCCGCCACCGAACCAGCTGGTCTGGCCAGCTTCAAAATTGAATTCGCAGACCGACTCGAACGGCTTGTCCCATGTTAGAAATTGCTTTGCCTGGTCGGCCCAAAATGTATCGGCGTCCTCTATCGAGGCCTTATACAGCTCGAAGTATTGTTCTTCGGTGATGTGTGCATTGCTTTTGAATTCGTCCTTTACAGGGTGAGTGCTTATCTCAAGCATGATGGGCTCCTGGCCGTCGTGGCGAGTCTTTTTTGAGAGGCTAGTAAGCTTATATTCTCTGTGCAGACTTTCAAGCCGTATTTGCATAGACAATGGTCTATTTTTATCGCACGAGTACATGCCTTAGAATGGATCGATGAGCACAAGCGCATTTGAAAGTTAACGACTATGTTGCAAAGCTGGCTACTGATCCTATGTTCGCTGGCGTATATCAGCCTGCTGTTTTGTATTGCTTACTTTGGCGATAGACGCATGCAGCAGGGCCGGCCGGTGCCGCATCGCGCACTGATCTTCAGCCTGTCGCTAGGCGTTTACTTTACCTCGTGGACCTATTACGGCGCAGTTGGTACCGCAGCGACAGGCGGCTGGCAGTATCTGGCGATTTATCTCGGTCCCATTCTCACGTTTGTGCTTGGTTATCACTTTCTCAACAAAGTGTTAACGGTCAGCAAAGAGCACAACATCACCACAATTGCCGATTTCATCTCGTCCCGCTATGGCAAAACACAGAGCCTCGCGGCATTCGTCACCGTCATCGCCATATTGGGCACGCTGCCCTATATCGCGCTGCAACTAAAAGCGGTGGCCTTGAGTTATCAGGTGGTGGCGAGTAATACCGTTACGGCGCAATTGGCGCCGTTGTCATCCTCGTTGTGGAACAGCACTGGCCTTATCGTGGCGATGGTGATGGCGCTGTTCACCATTTTGTTCGGCACGCGTTATGTCAATGCGTCGGAGCATCACGAGGGGATTATTCTCGCCATTGCTTTTGAGTCCGTAGTGAAATTGTTCGCGCTTATTTGCATTTGCCTGTTTGCCGTGTATGGGGTTTACAACGGCTTCGGCGATCTGGCCCAACAGGCGGGCAGCGAGACCGAAATCAAGCACCTGCTGGTCGCGCCGTTGTTGCAGAAAGATTTGCTACAGGCCGGGTTTTTGGGCCAAACGCTGTTGGCCGCGGCGGCTATTTTTTGTTTGCCGCGGCAGTTTCATGTGACGTTTGTGGAAAATACCGATACCTCACATTTAAAAGTAGCGCGTCGTTGGTTTCCGCTGTACCTGATTATTACCTGCCTGGTCGTCGTCCCCATCGCTGTTGCCGGATCGCTGATTTTTAAAGGCCAAGCCGTCAATCCCGACATGTTTGTTTTGGCTATTCCGATGCAGTCAGACAATATCTTTTTGACCTTGCTAGCATTTATCGGTGGTCTTTCCGCGGCCACCAGTATGGTGATTGTCGCTGTTATTGCGCTCAGTACCATGGTCTGTAACGACATCGTTGTGCCGCTGCTGTTCAAGGTGCCGCGCTTACAGCTCAAACAACGCCAGGATATGACCGGGCTGTTGCTCGCAATCCGCCGCGGCGCCATCGTCGGGATACTGTTTCTCAGCTACCTTTATTACCGCTACATCAGCGATATTGAAGCGCTGGCTTCGATCGGTTTGATCGCCTTCGTAGCAGCTTTCCAGTTCGCGCCGGCCATTGTTGGTGGCGTTTACTGGCGGCAGGGTCATCGCAAGGGTGCGGTTTTCGGTTTAATCGCGGGTTTTTCGGTCTGGTTTTATTGTCTTTTTCTACCGTCGCTGGTGCATACCGGCTGGGTAACGGAAGGGTTTATCGAAAATGGCTTGTGGAATATCAATGCGCTGCGGCCGTACGCATTGTTCGGCCTGGAAGGTTATGATCCGATTACCCACGGCCTTATATGGAGCCTGTTGGCGAACGTGTTTTGCTATGCGTATTTTTCGCTGGGGGCGTCTTCACGCCTGACCGACCGCATTCAGGCCGCCAATTTCACTCACTCGCTATCATCCGGCAGCCCGCTCGAAGGCCTGCCGTGGTGGAGCTCGGCCGAGGTCGGCGAACTGCGTGTTTTAGCAGAACGGTTTATTGGAGAAGAAAACACCCGCAAAGCCTTTGCCGATTATGCGCATAAAGTTGAGTCTTCCCTGCTCGCCTCGGAAAAGGCAGACGCCGAGTTGGTGCGTTTTACTGAACGTCTCCTGGCGGGAGCCATTGGCGCCTCGTCGGCGCGGCTTGTGATTTCTTCAACGCTGAAAAAGAAAGACATGCCTATCGAAGACATTGTCAGTATCGTTGATGAAGCCTCACAGGCGGTGCAGTTTAACCGGGAGTTACTGCACACGACCATCGAAAACATTGACCAGGGTATCAGCGTGGCAGACAAGGATCAGCGCATTGTCGCCTGGAATACGCGTTACCTGGAAATGTTTGAATACCCTTCCGGTCTCATTTACGTGGGTCGGCCGATAGCGGATATTATTCGCTACAACGCGGAACGCGGCGAATGCGGACCTGGTGATGTAGAAGAACACGTCACCAAACGCTTGAATTACGTTAAGGCTGGTACGCCGCATCGCTTTCAGCGGTACCGCCAAAATGGCATGGTAGTGGAAATGCACGGCCGGCCGATGCCCGGCGGCGGCTTCGTTACCAGTTTCAGCGATATCACCGAGCACAAAAAAACCCAGCAGGAATTAATCGAGATTAACGAAAACCTGGAGCAGCGCGTGCGTGAACGCACCCAGGAGTTGTCGCAGGTTAACGACGAATTACGCGCCGCAAACATCGATAAGACGCGTTTTCTTGCGGCCGTTAACCATGACTTGATGCAACCGCTAAACGCCGCGCGGCTGTTCACGGCAGCATTAAAGCAAACCAGCGATGATCCCAAAGGCTTGACCGAGCGTGTTACTAACGCGCTGCAATCGGCGGAGGAAATGTTAAGCACCTTGGTCGATATATCCAAACTCGACAGCGGTGCCCTACAGGCTAATGTCGAAACCTTTGCGGTCAACGACGTGCTGGATAAATTGACGGAAGAGTTTTCCGTCATCGCCGAGCAGCGCAATATTGAGCTGCGCGCCCGTTCTTGCCGGCTCAATGTTTGCAGCGATGCGCATTTATTACGGCGTATTCTGCAGAACTTTCTGTCCAACGCCATGCGTTACACTACAACTGGGCGTGTATTAATTGGCTGCCGGCGCACGCATAGCGACTCCGCGGAACCCCAACTGCGGATCGAAGTCTGGGATACTGGATGCGGCATTGCTGCCGAGAACTTGCAGAAGATTTTTGATGAGTTCGAGCGGCTGGATCAACGGCGCGGCAATGCGCATGAGCAAGGTACGGGGTTGGGTTTATCGATCGCGAAACGTATCAGCGGCATACTGCAGCACCCGATCAGCGTGCGGTCGACGCCGGGTAAGGGTACCGTATTTACTTTAGAAGTGCCGTTGAGCACTGCGCAAGAGCATCCGGCAAGCGCTATTGAAAAAAACGAGACTGGCCTTGCCAAGCTGCAAACCGACAATAGTCTGGCCGGCGTGCTGGTATTGTGTGTCGACAATGACCAGCAGGTATTGGATGCCATGCAAACTCTGCTGGCCGGCTGGTCTTGCGAAATCATAGGGGCTCGCTCGCAGAATGAGGCTGTCATCGGGCTGGCGCGTAAGCAACGGCTTCCGGATATTATGCTGGTCGACTACCATCTGGATCAGGGCGCGACGGGCATCGAGCTGATGAATACACTGCAGGAGTATTTCGGAGGGCATACCCCGGGAGTGCTTATCACTGCGGACTTTAGTGAAGACGTGAAAAATATGGCGCTAGCAGCTAACTATCACTACCTACGCAAACCGGTAAACCCTGGCGCCCTGCGCAGTTTGATCAGAAACCTGCTAATGCAGAACGGACGGCGGCTTACCGGCTAGTCCGATTGGATCGGGCGGCTCCACTTGCAAGTGCTTGGCCGCTATGGTCGCCGCCTGGGTGCGATTGTTCACGCCCAGTTTCTTATACACTTCGGTCAAGTGCGCCTTGATGGTGGCTTCCGAAACACAAATTTCGTCGGCCATTTGTTTGTTGAGATTGCCGTCGGTGAGCATCATCAATATGCGGAACTGCTTCGGTGTTAGCGTGGCAACGCGCTTGTTGAAGTCTGTGTTGCCACGATCGAGCCGGTTGATTCGTTCCAGCATGCCGTCGGGAAGCCAGCGTTCGCCGGCGATTATTTCTTTGATGGCGTTGGCAATCATGGCAACTTCTGCGGACTTTGGGATGAAACCAGCCGCGCCAAACTCCATCGCACGGGCCATCACCTCAGGCTCCTCGCTGGCCGAAATCATCGCTACTGGAATTTGCGGGTATTGCAAGCCTAAGTAGTGCAACGCTGAAAACCCCACGGCGCCAGGCATATGCAGATCGAGCAGAGTCAGGTCACAGTCGTCGTGGCTGCGAACAACGCGTTGCAATGTGGCAAAGGAATCCGCTGCAACTATCTCGATACCCTCGAAAGCTTGCCGGATTGCTCCTTGCAAGGCATCGCGAAACAGCGGGTGATCGTCGGCAACAATAATCTTTTTAACGACAAACATGCCAGCATCTTTTCGTTACAACAGATGGTGCATAGTAATCCGCTGCACGACGCGCTGCAATACACCATTTTGCGCACGATATGCAATTCGCTATTAGTCTACTTTATTACGGCATCACGTCGAGACTCTAGAAAAAGCCCTGAAAATATAGACCTTTCGCTAATACCGTTGGCTTAGCAGGGCGAACATTATAACCCCCAACGAAGAACCTAACCAAAAATGGGGAGTCGCAATGACTAACAGAACGTTCAGACGAAAATTAGCTCGTTCTTATATTAGCCCGCTTGTTTTGCTCACAATTCCCTGCACCGCGTGGTCTGCAACGAATACGGAGCTGGAAGAGCGCATCAGGCAGTTAGAAGCTATTGTGCAGCAGCTTGGGGGGCAAGTCACACAACAGGAAGAAACCCTCGAAACCATTAAGGTAGTGAAAGACGAAGAGAAAGCCGAGGTTGGCGCCACCAAACTGCAGTCTGGCATGGGTGCGGGGACCACAGTGACTTTCGGCGGTTACGTCAAAACCGATGCCATTTACAGCGACTACAGCGATGGCGATTTGGCCGCTGGCAGCAATGGTCGTGATTTCTATATTCCGAGTACGATTCCGGTCGGCGGTGAGGACGAAGACCCCGATCTCGATATGCATGCCAAGGAGTCACGCTTTTTCCTAAAGACCGATACCGATATTGGCGGCAGCAAGTTGACCAGTTATTTCGAAATGGACTTCCTGTTGCCTCCCGGTGGTAACGAGCGAGTGAGCAACAGCTATAACCCGCGTTTGCGGCATGCATTTATCAAATACGACGGCTGGCTACTAGGTCAAACCTGGTCGACCTTTCAGGATGTGGGCGCATTGGCTGAAAACCTCGACTTCGTAGGGCCGGCGGAAGGCACCGTGTTTGAACGCCAGCCGCAAATCCGTTATACGCAAGGTCCCTGGCAGTTGGCGCTGGAAAACCCGGAAAGCACAATCACGCCGTTTGGTGGAGGCGATCGTATCGTCACTGATGACAATGGTTTGCCGGATATCGTCGTTCGTTACACGCATACTCAGGATTGGGGTTGGTTGACCGCAGCGGCCCTCGCGCGGCAACTAAGCGTGGAGGATAGCGCTACAAATATAGACGATGATGAAACCAGTTTTGGCATCAGCGTGTCGGGCAAAATCCTGTTTGGCAAAGATGACTTGCGCTTTATGGTCACCGGCGGCACTGGTCTTGGCCGTTATGTTGGCCTGAACGTTGCCAACGGCGCGGTACTCGACGCGAATGGTGATCTGGAAGCGATTGACTCGCTGTCAGGTTTTGTGTCGTACCGGCATTTCTGGAGCGAGCAATGGCGTTCTAACCTGACGCTCTCGACATTTAGCGCCGACAACGACGACGACCTGACCGGCGGCGGCGCCACCAAAGAAGCGCAGAGCGTGCACGTTAACCTGCTGTTCTCACCGAATCCCAAGTTTACCGTAGGTGTCGAATACATGATTGCTACCCGAGAGAACGAAGCTGGTGATGACGGCGATCTTAACCGCCTCCAGTTTTCCGGTAAGTATGCTTTTTAAATCGGCAGTGATTAACGCTGCGTAACCAGGCCGTTTTCCTCGCTATCTGTGGTATTCCACAGACTTTCGATTCCCCGATTCGCAGTTTGAATCGGGGTTTTTTTATGTACACGATGTACCCTATGTCCCGAGAGGCAAGACGCCGGTAGGGGCGTCTTTCAGGACGCACGGTGTGTCGTTCGAGACAGTGAACTTAATACTTTTGAACAATGAGCAATCTCAAAAAACGTCTACATTCTATTCTTACGCATTTGAAGCCCACTTCTCCTGGGCGTATCAATCACCCCTACGCGTGGGAAAATGTCGCGCCGGAACTGATGGGGCTATTCTCTGAGCAAATCGACCCCGCCACAAAACATAGATTTATGACGGCGGCAATCGCCGAAGCGCGCCAGTCCAGTCTTTACCCCACGGTTGGCGCGGTGGTGGTTAAAGACGGCGAAATCGTAGGTAGCGGCTGTCGCCGGGTGGACAAAATACTCGAAGCGCCCCCGCATTGGCGGGTGCAACACGCCGAGCAAATCGCGCTGCAACGCGCCGGCACGAATGCGCAAGGCGCAATCCTGTACGTGACGCTTGAACCCTGTGCCGCACGCTATCAAGGCGCGACCGTCGAACCTGCCGAGGTGTGTTCTGCGTTGATACCGCCTGCCGGTATTGAATGTGTTGTGATTGGCCTGGTAGATCACGATCCGATGACTTGCGGCAAAGGCCTCAAGCGCTTGCAGGCGGCTGGTATTCGCTTGGAATATACTTATGCCGGTCTCGAGCAGGATTTGCTCGAGCTGGTTGGCGACGGGCACTTCGGCGTCTTGCCCGCGCATGTACCCTTTAACGCCTAGAAGGTTATATCATCGATGAGCATTATGCAGGAAAACCCGGACGAGCAACTGCACTTTATTAAAGTGCTGCCGCCGTTTGATTGCCTGGATGATATGCAATTGCAACTAGTGGCGCAGCACCTCGAATCGGAACAGTTCAAAACGGGTGTGCACGTGCTGGCCCAGAACGGCCCGCCGAGTCAGTATCTTTATATTGTTCGCAGCGGCGCCATGCGCCTAGTCCACAACGGACAGGTGGCCCAGGTGCTAGCGCCTGGGCAAATTTTTGGTTACCCCTCTATGTTGAACAAGGATGCATCGTCATTCGATGTTGTGGCCGAAGACGACGTTCTGCTCTACCGAATTCCAGAACAGGTATTCCGCTCGCTGTTAGAGAACGCCCGCTTTACCGAGTTTTTCCTGAAAAACCTGAGCGAAGGCTTGCGCCGAACCTCACAAGTTGAAATGCCCTCACTTAGCGGTGATTTCACCACGTTGATAGGTGATTTGATCACCCATTCGCCCGTTATGATCGAGCCAGACGCCAGTGTAGCCGACGTAGCCGCGGCGATGCGCACCGCCGGTGTAGATGCAGCGTTGGTGACCAGCGAACCACCCGGTATTATCACCGATCGTGATTTTCTGGCGCGGGTGTTGGCCGAAAGCCGCGGCCCGGAAACTCCGGTAACCGACGTGATGTCGCAGCCGGTAAGGATGCAGTCGGTGGATACGCCAGTGTACGCCGCGCTGTTGTATATGCTGGAACACGATGTGCACCACCTGGCGCTTGAGCAGAATGGTCAAATTGTCGGCGTGATCAGCGCCGACGATCTGCTGCGCCATCAGGCTCGTAACCCACTGTATTTCCTGCGTGAACTGGAAAATCTCGAAAACCCTGATGAATCACTCAGCCGTTATGCATTAAATGTAGCCAGTACGGTAGAGACGTTGTTCAAGGGTGGTCTGGATGTGGCGCAGATTGGCCGCACGGTCGCCAGCCTGAACGCAACCTTGATCAGGCGCCTGCTAAAAATGGCCGAGCAAGATTTGGGCCCACCGCCGACCGAATACGCTTGGATTGTGTTCGGCTCGGAAGGGCGCATGGAACAAATGCTGCTAACAGATCAGGACAACGCACTGGTTTACAAAGACGACACGGAAGCAGCGCGGCGCTATTTCAAAGCGCTGGCCGAGAAGGCAGTCAATGGTCTTATCCATGCCGGCATACCGTCGTGCCCTGGCGGCTACATGGCAACCAATTGGTGCAAGCCATTGGCTGAGTGGCTAACGCTGTTTGAGGGCTGGTTGAACTCGCCCGACCCCAAAGCCTTGCTCGAAGCCTGCGTGTTTTTCGACTTCCGCGCTCTACATGGCGATTTGTCATTGCAAGCTTTGGAAAACGTGCTGTTCGAAACAGGTGAAAAAAGCATCTTCTTAGCCCATATGTCGCAAATGGCTCTGGAGTTTCCCCCACCATTGACTATGTTCCGTCGCATCCGCAGCGAACGCGGACAGGTCGATATTAAGAAAGGTGGCGTGGCAGCCATCGTCGCTACCGCGCGCTTCTTCGCACTTGAAGCGGGAGCACATTCGCGCTCCACCTTCGATAGGCTCGACACCGCTGCGGTCGCCGGTAAACTGAGTCGCGACGGCGCTGAATCCATGGCCGAAACTTACCGATTTCTGCTGCAACTGCGCTTGCGTGAGCAACTGGCCGCCATCAAGGCGGGTGAAATAGCCGATAACAAGGTTCGCCTGCAAGAACTGTCGGCGTTGGAAACCCACCGCCTGAAAGATGCCTTTACCGCAATTAAGGATATGCAGGAGTTCATTGGCGCGCGGTTTTGATTCCTGCATTTTTAGACCTTCCGCTAATACCGCAACACGTTCAGACGGCGCATGCTAGCCTCGCAGAATAGAGGTAAGAGCCAGCGCGCTGCCTGGGCCAGTTCTCAAAGTGACGCGCCTCCTCTTCCATAATCAACGGGTAAAACCCAGGAGCACTCACATGAGCACAGAAGACCTTTCCGGCGACGCCTATTGGAAGGCCAATAGAAGCCTAATGGCGACCTGCCTAATCATTTGGTTCATCGTATCGTTCGGCTTCGGCATCATCTTGCGGCCCATGC
>JBPCXM010000427.1:0-11768 GCA_051008535.1 Pseudomonadales bacterium
AACTCGACAGCAAAGAAATGGCTGGCGTTACCGGCGGCACTGGCATCCCAGCTTTTCTGCTGAACATTGGATCGCCTGTTAATGCGCCTAAGTTGGCTGACCTGATGGCTATCGCTTCTTCAAGCACTGGCCCGCAGACTAACACCAACATGCAAAGCGACAACGATTACAATGTTGTGATCGGCGACGGCCAAGTCATTAACACTGGTGGCAACACTAACTGGACGACTCAAAACGCTTTTTCGAACGCTAACAACACGGTTGCCAGCGCTCAGTAAGCTAGCCAAGGGCTTCGGCCCAACACACGGCTAAAGCGACGGAGGCCTTCGGGCCTCCGTTTTTAATTACAGGCACGTAAACGATAGGCTTGGATACAAAACCTCTCGCCTTGTTATTTTCCATCTCTGCGGTGCAGTTTTCTTTATTCCGCCTTACCCTGGCAATAGCAATATCAAGTCATCCCCGCTCCACCTGGCTGTTGCATAAAGACAAACTCTCAGAATCTATTTGTTGGATCGAACCCATCAACCGTGCAGACTATCTCACTTTATAACGCTGCATTGTTTAATCTTGAAAAAATAAAAACCCCTAAAAACAATCATATATACAAACTCTTTCCTAAATCTCCCTGCTTGGCACGGTAGCTGCATCACCTAAAGCATGAATGATTGCTGCGATATTTGACGGTAAAAGCCGTACATCAATATCGCGGACAACGAAACACAACGGCCCCCCCTTAGCGGAGGTCTTCGGACCTCCGCATCTTTTTTTGACGTAAATTGAGAAAAGGTGGGTCTTTTTAAACACCGGCGGCAGATGCGACATGAGGACAGGACGTCTTTGTAGTCCAACTTTCTCAACGAGAGCCGCCTCAACAAGTGATTGGGTATAGAAGCGCAAACCGACGGACTATTTTGCAGAAGGCAAAACAATGGAACGACAAAAGTTATTACTAGCGACCGTCATGTGCACACTGCTGTTCAGCTATGGCAGTGCAGCGAGCACCCACCTATATTCACCGGGCTTTTCGGCGCAAAGTCTGCATATGCAGTCTAGCTACGACGGCGTGCGCTTCGAGCCAGGCATTGCCGCATCGATGGCGACTCCTAGCTTCAATGCTGTCGCGGAATTTGCCAAGCAGGTTAGTAGTTTTCAACGCGAACTCGGCAGTGGTTTGACAAACGGCAAGGCTAGATCGATCGTTGATCGTACGCATTTCTTACACAACACGTCGGTGCAGCACGATGTCACTGCTGTGCCTCTAAAAAGTAGCGAGGTTAATGCGGGAGACAGCGGCACGCTGATATTGATAACGTTAGGGTTCGCTGCGCTAGGCTGGTCACGGCGTAGAATTAAACTCGCCGCACTAGCAAACAGCGACCCAAGCTGTACGCAGGACAACTACCTGCTAAACAGTGAAGCTGCTAAGCTCAACACCTCGCACCGCCAACACTTCAGCTTGGATGCGCCAGTTAATGACGTGTTTGCGGAAGACGCAAGTCACATACCGAAACCTGTTGTAACAGCAGAAAGTGAGCTCGATCGAAACCCATACCCAGAGCTGGCGCTGAGCGTACAAAAATTGGAAGCCTTAGCCCATGAGATGGCACACTTAGGTTAACCGTGACGACGCAACACGCGAATTATTGATCGATTTGCACTCACAAACGCTGTTGATCGCAGGCACACCATACTCGCTCCACCCCTCCGCTATCGCCGCAACACTGGAAGTGCGATTAGTAGCGTAGCTCAGCGACGAAATTAGTGTATATTTCAGCATTAGGTTAGACGCGGGCAAACGGCACCAATACTTGCCATATCGCAGTGCACGTACTATATACCTTGGCACGGGTAGAATCAGTGCTACGCAAATACGCTAAGGAGACATCAGATGGACAATGGAGACGCTACTCTACTTGACATCCCCAACTCCAGGCTCCTGCTTCGCTCGCTGCAAACCCAGGAAGAGTTTCCCATTACCGGCCAGATCATTGTCGGTCGTGCCAAAGAATGCAAGATTCACTTAGACGATATCAGCATCTCCCGCCAACACGCCAAAGTTACGGCAATCGCCGGCTCGGTGTTTGTAGAAGACCTCAATTCGACCAACGGAACATCCGTTAACGGGCAAAAGATCAACGCCCCGCAACAAGTAGCCGCTGGCGACGAAATACACTTTCATAAATACGCCTTTCAACTCGCAATGGTTGGTTCAGAAGGGACGGAAGCGACGATGCTGGATGCAGCGCCTGTCAGGGCCGCAGCTGTCGAGGCAAAAATTGAAGTGGAGGCCGCGGCTCCCAAACTCGCGCCATCCAGCTCCGATGATATCGATGTCGAAGGCGCAGATGAGGCCTTGCATTCTAGGCGTGATCCTACCCAAGTAATGAGCCGGCAAAAGCTCAAGGCCCTGGCCAAGCGCGGCGCCATGCCTAAAAACGTGGTTACAGCGGGTAGCGGTTCAAGATTGGTGATACTAAGCGCGCCTTTGCGTGGCAAAGTCATTCCATTACCCGACGATCTCTCGCCTGGCACACAGTTAAATATAGGCCGCGGTGGCCACAGCAATAAACTTAACATCATGCTGGATGACAAAACCGTATCCCAAGATCACGCGAAGCTTGAATTGAAGCCGCATGGCTGGACCATCAAAGCGACCAATGCCAGAAATGGACTTAGCATTAATGGCGAACAAACGACCCGCTCCGTGCTGCAACACGATGACACCGTAACCATAGGACGTATTGAACTCGCCTTCTTGACCGACGAGGGAGATGACTCGCAACCGGAAAACATTCAAGATGAGGTGAACGATAATAAGCCTAAAGGTCGGCGAGTCAGCAAGATAATTATGTTTATACTAGTGTTGATTGCGATTCTGCTAGCTGCTTTGTTCGCCCTGCCAATTGTCGAGTAAGCGCCTGCGTCCGTCACGCAACACACAGCTTATGAGTTTGTTGGTAAAAACCCAACACTAATTAGCTACACATTCCGCGCACTATATAAATAGTCTTTATAAAACAATAAATTAAAGTATATTTCGTCAGATAAGCATGCTGGCACGATAGGTGCATCATTCACTATCGGACGCGCTGCGTTCAAGAAAACTTAACCATTGGCTGTGCCGCAAGGCGTGGCCAATATCATTATTTTGATTTAACAGGAGATACACAAATGCACATTAAAGATCTGGAAATGAACGTTGAACTGGATAGCGCCGCGCTTGCTGCTGTTCGTGGTGGTTCTCACGTTGAAGGCCATTATCCTGAATTTCCCACTTTCGGTGGTGATTGGGAGCAATTTCGCTCTGACGTAACGGGTTACTTCGACGCGGTAAAGCCTGAAATGCCAAGCTACGAGCCCGTACCGTATCCAAGCATTCCGGCAATGCCGTCAGAAGACTACGTAGCAATCTAAAGCAATTTCGATTGCTGGATTGATCTGCCCGCCCGCCACCGCGCGGGGCGGGCACTATTGTTTTTGACCGCATTGATCTTCGCTTTGCCATTGCAAAGCATTGCACGCAGTTTCGTGCAATATATCGACTATTGTGGCCGCATTTAGTTTGCGCTATTCTGGTCTTTACGGACCAAGACAGCATCAGGGAGTATAGTTATGCGCCTAGTTACCGCTAAATTTCAACCTCTTCTCGCCCAGCGAAAACTTAAACCAGGGTGCCGAGCAACTGCGTTTACAGTTCTGCTGACTTTTATTCTTATCGGATGCAGCAACACCGCAAACAAGAACGCCGCCTCATCTGAGCTACCGGATTCAAAAACAACCTCGGCGAACGACTTTCTTATCGTCGATTGCCTGCTGCCCGGCCAGGTAAAAAAACTGGGCAGCAAATTTACCTTCCTTTCGCCGCGCCGACCGATAAAGACCTCGGGCGCAGATTGCGCCATTCGCGGCGGCGAATATGTCGCCTATGACCGCGCCGACTATAGCACTGCTCTCAAGATCTGGTTGCCATTGGCACAAGAGGGCAACCCCGAGGCGCAGACTTACGTTGGCGAAATCTATGAAAACGGCTTGGGCTTGTTGCCCGATTATCAGGTCGCAGCACATTGGTATAAACAGGCCGTAGACCAGGGTTTTTCACGCGCACAGATTAACCTTGGCCATCTGTACGAAATGGGTTTGGGTGTCGAAAGTGATAAGCAACAGGCGCTCAATTTGTACCGTCTCGCCTCGGGCATTAGTAGCGACAAACTGTTATTCGCTTCGACCTTGACCGCAACTCATGTGCCGTTGAAAACCCACAAAGCAGTGGAAACTGAACTTGCGCAGCAACAACAACAAAGCAAAGAGTTGCAGCAAAAACTGCGCCGGGTCGACCAGGCACTGCAAACGCAAACGTCAGTTCTGCTTGCCGCCGAACAACAACTGGAAACGACCGAAAATAAACTCGAGCAGTTGACTAGTGCCCAACCTAACAACGGCCAGCAAGGTGCAGCGTCTGTAAAAGAAACCGAGTTAGCTGCCGAAATTGCAACATTGGAAGCCGAACGGCAGCAACTTGAACAGCAGCTAAGCGAACTTGGTCAGCAAAATCAGGAACTTGAACAAAAACAGCAAACGTTGCAGCAACAGCTTGCCAGCACCGAAAATGTCAGAGCGGAGCAGCAGACACTGATAGAGCAAACGCAGCAACAGTTGCTAGCTTCCAAACAGCGCCTTGACCAGTCGGAACAAGATCTTGGCGCACTCAAACAGCAACTGAGTCAGCAACAAGCCAGTGAGGCGGCAAATGAGCCCAAGATTGCGGCAATGCAACGCGAAATCGAAGAGAAAAATACGAGGCTGCAGCAAGAGCGCGATAAATATGCGGCGTTGGAGTCTGAAAATAGCGCTCAACAGCAGAAACTACAGCAAACTGTGGATGAGTTAGCGGCTCAGAAAAAACAGATGGCGTCGTTAAGCACCAAAGACCAGCTCAATACGGCAAGCTTGAAAACTGCACTAACGGCAGGCGAGCAGCAATTGGCCGACACCAGTCGCCAACTTTTACTCAGCAAAGCCGCACTGCAAATGGAACAATCAAAGCGCGAGCAAGCGCTGAGCGAGCAAAGTGAGCAGCATCGTTTAGAGATGGCGGAACAGGAAAAAGAGCTGGCGCAACTCAGCGCGCAATTCGAACAACAGGTTGCGCAAGTGAACCGTCAAAAACACGAGATCGCAAAATTACAAAAAGAAGCCAATTTGTATTCGGCTGAAATTGCGCCGGCGGCAGCGGCACCGGTTTTATTGGCCTCTAACGATGCTCCCAGAATCGAGATCATCGAACCGCCGGTGATCCTTACTCGCAGCCAGGCAACCGTGCGGCTGCGTGCACTCGACGAACAACGGCAGGTAATCGGTAAGGTGTCGGCACCGGCCGGAATTATGTCACTCAGCGTTAATGGCGTAGACACTACGCTGGCCGATAACAATCTGTTCCGCACCGCCGTACCCATCAAAGGTGATCCGACGCCGGTGGACGTCGTTGTTATCGACAGCAAGGGCCGGCGTGCCGCAATAGCCTTTTCATTTGTCAATCCCGCAGCCGGAACGCAAAGCGCACAAACAGCCGGCCGCAATCCATCTAAACCAATCTCCACCGCCGGCAAATCTGGTGTGGCAACTGGAAATTACCACGCGTTGATCATTGGCAACAACGACTATCGGCATTTGTCTACCTTAGCAACTGCAGTGAACGATGCGCAGGAAACCGACCGTGTACTGCGCGAAAAATACAACTTTAATACAACGCTGCTACTCAATGCCGATCGCTATACCATTCTGTCAGCGTTGAATGATTTAAGAAGCTCGCTAAAAGAGAGCGATAACTTGCTTATCTACTATGCTGGTCACGGTAGACTAGACGAGGATAGCGAAAGGGGTTACTGGTTGCCCGTCGATGCGGATACCGATAACGATGTCAATTGGATTTCTAACCGAGCAATAAGTGAAATACTCGATAAGCTTGCCGCTAAGCACGTTCTCGTTGTGGCAGACAGTTGCTATTCCGGTACGTTAACACAAACCCCTCTGGCCCGTGTTGAAACCGATGTAGCTGACGATGTGCGCGCCGAATGGATCAAGATTATGGCCGACACGCGCGCACGAATCACGCTAACTTCTGGCGGCGTGGAGCCCGTTCTCGACGGCGGCGGTGGCAGCCATTCGGTATTTGCCAAGGCTTTCCTCGATGCGTTGCGCAGCAACGACCGCATACTCGAAGGCTATTCCTTGTATTACCAAGTTCTCGACAACATGCAAGCAAGCGCCGCCAATGTGGCGCAAAGCCAGGTACCGCAGTACGCGCCCATCCATATGGCCGGCCATGAATCGGGCGAGTTCTTTTTCAATCCCAGTTGACGCGTAATGCGCGCCGGTACGCAACGCGTCTAAACCTGTGCGTCCGGTTTTGACAGGGATTGAATAACACCTCAGAGTCAGACACACTATAACAATACCATGGACCGCTGCGTGTTGAATTGAAATGCGCAGCGGAAGGACTCTATCGGGTCAGTTTCAAACACTGTGCCGCGAATGACGAATACTCCACAAGGGAACATATTGAGCGACCCCGAGCGACTGGGCAAATACCATATCCAGGGCATCCTGGGCGAAGGTGGCATGGGTATCGTATATAAGGGATACGACCCGCACCTTGCCCGCACGGTTGCCATCAAAACTATTCACCATCGCCTGCTGGGAGGCAAGTCTGGCGACGAACTCAGAGAACGCTTTAGCAGGGAAGCCCGCGCGGAAGGTCGCCTGATTCATTCTAACATTGTCACCATTCACGAATTCCAGCAAGATGAAAGCGGTATGCCTTTCTTCGTCATGGAATACGTGGAGGGTAAAACGCTGAAAGATTACATTGTCAGCGGCAGAAGTTTCAGTCTGCTAGAGTCAGTGCACGTTATTGAGCAAGTGCTCAGTGCGCTGGCGTACTCGCATCGGCACGGCATTGTGCATCGCGATATCAAACCCGCGAATATCATTTTACTCGAAGACGATACGGTCAAAATTGCAGACTTCGGCATTGCCAAAATGGAGGAGTCTGAATTTACCAAAACGGGTGTGATCTTGGGTACACCGCAATACCTGGCGCCGGAACAATGTATGGGCAAACCAACAGACGCCCGCAGCGATCTTTACTCCGCTGGCGCGGTATTTTACGAAATGCTGACCGGCGAAAAAGCCTTTCCTGGCACCTCTGTGACGGCAATTTTCAGCCGCCTGCAAGATGACCATGTCACCACGTTGGACTCAGATGATCCGTTGACTCAACGTGTTTTCAAAAATGTGATCATCAAAGCCCTGGCGCGCGAACCGAATGACCGTTTTAGCAGCGCCAAGGCGTTCTCTTCCGCGTTGCGAGAATCGATTGGGCAGGCAACCCAAGCTCCAGCCGACACGAAGGAAGGAAAAAAATGGGTGTGGGTCGGTGGTGGCCTGGGGATAGCATTGCTGGCTGGCGTCTTCTATATATCTGAACCGCCGTCCAAATCCGAACCACCACCGGCGCCGTTAAGCGAGGCCCAGCAACAAAAAATTGATAAGCATCTTAATGTTGCTAGAGTCAATTTGATGGTGGGCCGCCTGATTCTGCCCGAAAGCGGAAGTGCCTATCACACCTACAAGATGATTCTCGCAATCGATCCGCGTAATAAAGACGGACTCGCAGGTATCAAAGAAGTGGAGGGGAAAGTTGTGGCGCGAGTGCAAAGTTTATTGGACCGCGGCGAACGGGAGGCTGCGAGAAACCAGTTGGCTGCTGCGCAGCGAATTTTTCCAAAGAATCAGAAGCTCCGTGATCTGAATAAAGAAATAGAGAGCAATCTATAGTTGCTGACCCGCATTTTGATTAGCTTGCCCCGCTGCTATGTCCGCTCAGTCCGGATGACTCAGGCAGCGAGATCTAATGCAAGTCATTTGTTCTGCTTACTTATTTTTTGCGCGGTCCTTGCTGTAAGCGGCTGTACCGTAAACACGGCGCCGCGTTTGGCTGAGAACTTCGGTTTCACTTCGGAAGTCATCGCCGGGAAAAAGTTTAAACACCAGATGTTTCGAAAACAAGGTCGCAAGCAAGGCCAAGGTAAATTGCTGCACGTTTACATCGAAGGTGATGGCCGGCCATGGCACAGCCGGCAACGTGTCTCGCTGGACCCGACGCCTAAAAACCCACTGATGTTGAAATTAATGGCAACCGACCCAGCCCCGTCAGTTTACCTGGGTCGGCCCTGCTATTTTAATTTACACGATGCCAATTGCTCGCCCATCTGGTGGACGCACAAACGTTATTCCGAGGTTGTTGTCAGCAGTTTAGATAATGCCCTCCAACGATACGCCACCGACTACGATGGCATCATACTCTTCGGTCATAGCGGCGGGGGCACGCTGGCAATGCTGCTGGCCGCGATGCGCACAGACGTGGTGGCACTAATCACACTGGCGGGCAATCTGGATATTGACGCCTGGGCGCGGCATCACCGCTACAGTTCTCTGCACGGTTCGATCAACCCCGCAAAACAGGCGCCGCTTAGCAAAACAACCTTGCAGCAACATTATTTGGGAGAGCGTGACGACAACATCAAGCCGGACATGATACGCACGACGATAGAACAACAATACGCGGCGCAGTTTTTTTTATTGAAAGAAATAGACCATAGTTGCTGCTGGCAAACGCTCTGGCCTGATTTGCTGAACAAACTGGAACGTGAGTTGGCGAAACAGCGGCGTGACGGCTAGCCCGCAATTTGCCCCGCGGAAGATTGCGGGAGGCCACTCCTAAATCAATGATTGAGAAATTTCGAAGGACCGCCGCTTGGTTGGTACTGACGTTAATACTCCCAGCGCAC
Organism: Pseudomonadales bacterium; assembly: GCA_051008535.1. Classification (GTDB taxonomy): domain Bacteria; phylum Pseudomonadota; class Gammaproteobacteria; order Pseudomonadales; family JAUIET01; genus JBBKXJ01. The sequence continues at coordinate 8,853 of JBPCXM010000427.1, forward strand.
CCCTACTGTGAAAAGGTGCGTAGTTAATTCATCAAAACCCAGTAAGGTGTCGTAGTTAAAAAACGCTTGCATTCCGCCTTTGAACGCTGCTGAAAACCCAACTGCCAGCTCAGCATAGTCCTCATCCGGATCGTCGGTAGTGGCTTTCAGGACATTGCTCCTGGGGTCGTCCACATAGACCGCAGTCATGTCGATTGCGTCATTTTCAAACTGGTGGATCCAGCCTAAACGGATGTGAGGCATCAGCACACCAAAACCTCGACTTAGCGCATAACTAAACTGCGCTCCCAGCACCGTTGTCAACGATTCCCATTCCTCACCGTTGACACGAAGATTCAATCCGGACGCTTCCGCACCTCTTTCCTGATAATCGTCCGTATCTACATTGATGTAGGTTGCTCGGAAGTACGGTCCCCAGTTCAGTGCATCGCGATTAAAGTTATAACCGGCACCAATGCCGAAGGTGAAATCGGTACTTTCCGGGCTGGCCTGGGCAGTTTCGGTAATGCCCGGACTATTCGGATTATTATCTGGAATAAAAATTGATCGATTGAGGTCGTAATCTGATGAGGCGTAACCTGCTACAGCATCGAAATAAAAATTTTCCCGATACCAGGTAGCGTAAACACTGCCGCCCCACCCGTCAGCCTCGATATCCCCCCCGGATACTGTAGGCTTTTCGTCGAAATCCGAATCGATGTTGTAGTAGTTGATCGCTGCACCTAGCACGAAATCACTTGCAAAGCGGTAATCAATCCCGAGCATGATATTGTAACTGTCATATTCGAAGCTGTCCGTCCTGTCTGTATCATCGCGCTCGCCGGTGCCATAACTGGCGTTAATGAATCCACCTAGCGAACTACCGAGGTCATCGGCGCCGGCAGCACCGCCGGACGCGCCGGCAGTATCCGACCAGCCGTTCATTGCCAACACCTCAGCGTCATTGTCATTGCCCGGCAACAACCCAGCCACGCTGAACCCCCTGGAGCCACCGCGCAACTCCACCAATCTGGTCATCACGGGATCCATCCGGCTGTCGGCGATTTCGGTAGCCATCGACTCGGTAGCGGCAAATTCTTCGGTAGCGATTTGCTGCAGAGAGGCAGCCAATTGATCTTCCGACAATCCAAGACTGAACGCGGTCGGACCTTCATTGTCAGCGTTCAACTCGTTACCCGTATGCACCATCGCACGGCAGGTGGCGAACAGCGGCACGGCATTCGCATCAGCACCGGCTGCGACGAAACCACCGCAAGTTTGCTGCACAGCATCGCCGGTATCCTGTTGCAATTGGGTTTGCCCAAATGTGCCGAGGTTGGTTTCGGGGACGGCCCATGCCTGTTGTGTTAAAAGCAGCGCGAGCCCAACGCCGAGATGTTTGCGGTTTGTATCTAACTGGGGGAATAAATTGTCGACATGATCGAATAATACTTTCGAACTAAGTGCTTGCATTTCCATGCTCTCCATTGTTCTACCTTCATCTAAAGCGTTCCACAATTCGTTGCAGATTACAATAATTTTTCTTTTTTTTTGGAAGTAATTGGAAAAGTTTCAGACACAACCTCTGCGCCATTGCGCACGCACTTGCCCCTCCGGTAGAAGCATCACTAGGTAGCTGAGTTTCTGTCAGCCGCTCAGGTGCAATTGGCTGAAAATTGAGCAGCTGGCGATGCCAGCATAGTCATTTCTTGTTGCACATGATCGCTATCAGCGAACATGCCAGCCAAGAAAGTTAGCCTGCTGCCAACAATAATTTTCACGCACTGTATAGACTACTGCCGATAAATTTAAACTTTCTATCATATATTCAAAGCCTTACATGATCACCACACGTTTCTCCAATAGTTGGCATAACTGCTGCTATAGTATTTTCAACCGATGTATTGACAGAATCTAAAGCCACGCCGTAACCCAACTAAAGACAGGAGTTTAGCCATGCAACCCTTAGCCGATGTTTATGCCGACGACTTCACCGTATATACCGCCTCGGGTTTTGGCCGCACGCACAACGACGGACTAAGTACCGAGGACTGCCCCAGCGACTGGGCGATGGGCAGCGACGAAATTGGCAACCTGGTATATGACGAAGCCGCTATTAGCGAATTTCTGCGCCAGGATAATTTCTAAACTAACGATCATTAAAGAGCGAGCAGGTATCGTGTTTGCAGACAATGAGCGCACAAGGACGCGCGTCATCAGTCTTGCGGACTAAGGCACATCTGCAAACACGATGCCTGCTCGCTTTTACCCATGACCCGCCTCAGCCCCAGAGCCGGGCGTTAAACTATAAGGAATAACATCTGTCAGTAAACATCAACTTTCAATATCAGTGTACAGTTTGCACAATATTACTTTACCCGATGATATATCGAGGTAATATGCGCTAGCATGACAACACTTTATCCATAAGGTCCAGCTAAGTTATATGGAACTATTATATGCCCTCTCTTGAATTTGGTGAGGGATCAGACACAGGCAACAGCCGCAGCAATAACGAAGACACTTATTTCAGTAATTCTGATCAAGGGTTGTGGCTAATAGCCGATGGAATGGGCGGTCACGAGGCCGGTGAAGTTGCCAGTGCTATTGCCCGCGACACCATTGCCCAAGCGTTTAGCGATGGCACGCCGTTAAGCGATGCGGTGCAAAAAGCGCACAGCGCCATCTTGCAAGCGGTGGACGATCAAATCGGCGCGCCGGGCATGGGTTCCACCGTGGTTGCCCTGCAAAGCAAAAGAGATGATTACGAAGTCGCCTGGGTGGGAGATAGCCGCGCCTATCTTTGGTCGCCAAACGAGCCCGAAGCACGCCTGACCCAGATAACGACCGATCATTCCTATGTACAAATGCTACTCGCCTCCGGCGCAATAAAGGAAGAGGAAGTCGCCCACCATCCAGACAAAAATATCATCACCC
>JBPCXM010000428.1:0-4288 GCA_051008535.1 Pseudomonadales bacterium
GAGTCAGTGGACAACTCTGTAGCAGCTATTGTCGAATGACACTAGCTAGGCGGGTGCCGTTAATCGAATTCAAGCTGTTCGGATCGTGAATTACTTTTTTTGTATGACCGCTGATGGCCGTTTCTACCAGTTCACAACCTCGTCCAACGAGTCGCGTGGCTGGCGGCTATCGCTGGAGATAAGACTTGTACGCCCTACCCTGGTTATCTGGCAACCCACAATTATCTTTACCACCACTGTGCTATCGCAGCTTTCCAAAAGAAAACACATCTGAGCTTGACGATACCTTCACCGTCAGTTGTCCTGCTGGATTTGCTGTAAATTGTGCGTTAACCGGTGTTCTGTCGCCCATTAAGTAGAGCCCTTTTTCAGTGGCTACGTCGTATAAAAATTTCACGTCGCCTCGTTTCCAGTCCCTGTTTACCACCAGAGCGTCGCCAATGACTGCGATGATGTGAGATCCTGATTGATAGAACTGCAGCTGATAGTCATCATTACCCCAACTCCCCTCCACGCTGTTGGTTTGTGTCTTCGGGTAGTGATTGGCAGTCGTGTAACGATCGAAGGATTCTACATTAATGTTGCTTATCGCCGATAATGCCTGTGTCTGTTGCGCCGAGTGTTGTTGGCGCATCACTTGTTCCTGCCCCATCGTGCAAGCGCTTAGTGCAATTAGGCTCGACAAACTCAATATCCTGAATAATTTCATGGTTCCCTCGATGCGATGTATAAACAATGACTTACAATGTCAAGTAGGCGCTGTAATTGATTAAGCGGTCACTCATCATATTCAAACCTGTACTAGTGCAGCGTTTTCTTCACTGGCAGGCAACAATTGAGGCCTATAATGGAACCTCATCACCAAACTGTTGTGAACCGGTTCACACTTAAGAATAGTCTGTAAAACAACCTATTTCTGGGCGTCCGACGAGCGGTTTCGCCCATTCGCCGGGAGCGACGAATTTAGTTAAGACACTTTCCAAAACCATCGGCTGTTGTAAGCTACATTGCTGACGAATGAAGTCAGGTGCGCGGAACTGGCGAAAACGACCCATACCCGTCATCCAAGTGGAATGACTGAACGGCTGTTTGGTAATCCAAAAGGGCCGTTGCGCTCTGCATGGGGTGCAAATTGACTTCAACAGTTCTCTGCGACAATGCTTTAAAAATATCCAAAAAAGTCAGAAAAAAGGTAAAGTGGCCCGATTTGCCCCGCTCCCCTATAATGCCCCTTTATGCCAAAACTGATCCAGGGCCTGGTAAAAATTAGATAATAGACAGTGATAGTCCACCATCAACTGTCACAACCGAGCCTGTCATATACGCTGAAGCCGCCGATGCCAGCATCAGTAATGCGCCGTCCATCTCTTCGGGGCTTCCAAGCCGTCGCTGTGGAATTCGCTTGATCAATTGCCGTCCGACCTCGGAGTCAAGGTAATCTTCCGCCATGTCGGTGCGGTAGTAGCCGGGCGCAATGGCGTTAACTCGGATACAGTCACGAGCCCATTCCAGTGCCATCGCGCGGGTAAGATGCAGTAAGCCCGACTTCGCCGCTGCGTAGGCTCCCGTACCTTTTTGGACACTGGAGCCAAGAACAGATGCGATATTAATGATCGAGCCACCCTGGCCATGATCGATCATCTGCCGCGCGGCTGCGCGCGCAACCAGCCAGGCCCCCTTCAGATTGGTATCCAACACGCTATCCCACTCCTGTTCGGACAAATCCAGTAGCATCGGCTCGGAGGCAGTCCCCGCGTTATTAACCAGTACGGTCACGGGTGCAATCTCCAGGCAACGCTTAAAGGCAACAGCAACGCTGTCACTATTCGCCACGTCCATGGCAATACAGTGCGCTTCCCCGCCTTGCTGACGTATGGCCGCTGCCGCTTCCTCAAGTTTCTCCACGCGGCGGGCACAGAGGATCACTCTGGCGCCCGCCCGGGCCAGCACAGTCGCATACTGCCTACCCAGACCGGTACCGCCTCCAGTGACCATGACGGTCTCACCGGACATATCAAAAATATCATTAATCACCACACAACCTCTCTCTTGAAAATGTCTCTTATGCCAGCGTTGGAAGGAGTAATATCAATACTTCCTCATCCGCTGCGAATACCTGCAGAGCCTGTTTTTCATCCGCGCGGGTGCGGATTTACAGTCAAATTCGACCCACCTATCTCGCGAAAGCTTACGCTTCCACACAGCCTTGCCGTGGATATCGGCCCATGCAGTTGGAAAACATTTTGCCAAATCAACACTAACTCGACTAATCTTCATAGTGGACTCCGTCATTTTCTCTGTTAGCTGGTGACGCTAATACCAGTCTGGCACATAAATGCCGATAAGGGAGGAAGAGTCCGTCCCATTGCTTATGTCAGCAGACCCGTTACCACGCTGAATTGGCCGTAAATCCTCGATTACTTTGTAATGTGCTGTTGTAATCTCCATTCGCGCGCCTAAAAAAATAACGCTGCGCGGCCTGTTACAGTCGCTCGGGCAATGTCAGGTAGACAGCGGTGGCGCCCAGGGTTGCCTGGCTGGCCTTGATCTCCATCCGTGCGATAGACTGCAGGTGAACCTCGTCGGGTCCATCGGCAAAGCGCAGGCAGCGCCCCCAGGTGTAGTGATCGACCAGCGGCGTATCCGGAGTCAGTCCCATGGCGCCGAACACCTGCATGGCGCGATCCACCACGGTAGTGTGCACCGTAGGTATCATGGCCTTGATCATGGAGATCTCCTTGCGGGCGGCCTTGGCGCCTACATTGTCGATCATCCAGGCGGCTTTCAATACCAACAGCCGGGCCTGGTCGATCTCGATCCGAGACCTGGCGATCCACTCGGCGATGGCGCCGTGTTGGTGCAGGTATTTGCCAAAGGTCTTGCGCTCCTGGGAGCGCTCGGTCATCAATTCCAGCGCCAGCTCGGCGGCACCGATGGAGCGCATGCAGTGGTGAATCCGTCCCGGCCCCAGGCGCGCCTGGGCCAGGGCAAAGCCGCTACCCTCTTCGCCCAGCAGGTTGCTCACCGGCACCCGCACACTGCGGAACACGATCTCGCAGTGTCCTTCGGGGGAGTGGTGGTTGAGTACCGTTGGGTTGCGTACGATCTCCACTCCGGGAGTGTCGCGCGGCACCAGCACCATGCTCTGCTGCTTGTGGCTGTCGGCACGGGGATCGGTCTTGCCCATCAAAATAAAGACTTTGCAGTTGGGGTGGGCGGCATTGGAGATAAACCATTTGCGGCCGTTGATCACATAGTCGTCACCGGCGCGCTGAATAGATGTAGTAATATTGGTGGCATCGGAGGAAGGCACATCCGGCTCGGTCATCGCAAAAGCCGAACGAATCTCGCCGTTTAGCAACGGCACCAGCCACTGCTGACGCTGCTCCGGGGTGGCGAACATATGCAGCAGCTCCATATTACCGGTATCCGGGGCGCTGCAGTTAAATACCTCGGAAGCCCAGCCGATGCGACCCATTATTTCCGCCAGGGGTGCATACTCCAGGTTGGTGAGCCGGGTGCCCGGTTCGTCATCCTTGAGGTGGGGCAGAAACAGATTCCACAGACCCTCGGATTTGGCCAACGCTTTCAGGTCCTCCATAAAGGAGACCGGGAAGGTGCCCGCGTGCACCTCGTTATTGTACTGGCCAGTGCGGGGGACAATATGATCGCCCATAAAGTTACGCACCTGGGTGCAGAGTTCTTCCACTTTGGGGGAGTAAGCAAAATCCATAATCTTTCCTCTTAAGTTACCTAGTGCTTAAAAAGCCGAGACGCCGCCATCGATTGCGATCGCCTGGCCGTTCATATAACTATTTTCCGGTGCGATGAGCATCAGCATTGCCTCCACCATCTCCTCCGGTGTGCCGAGCCGCTTCATGGGTGAGCCCTGAGCCAGGAACGCCTGCTGTTCGCCGATATCACTGTCAGTCACTAGCGACGTAGGGCTGTAGAAGGGGCAAACGGCGTTGACGCGAATGTTCTTGCGGCCATATTCCACGGCGGCAGTTTTGGTAATGCCCACAACCGCATGTTTGGCCGCCGCATAGGCGGTCTGTTTGGGGGCGGCGCCAATACCGGCCATTGAGGCGACGTTGAGTATGGTGCCGCCGCCCTGGGTCAGCATCTGACGAATCTGGTGTTTGACACCAAAAAAAACCCCCTTGGTGTTGACAGCGAAGTTGATATCGACGTCCGCCTCCTCGGTGTCGATCAGGGCTTTCATGGCGCCGGAGATGCCGGCATTGTTGATGGCGATATCAAGCCGGCCGAAAGCCTCCGCAGCGGC
>JBPCXM010000429.1:0-4979 GCA_051008535.1 Pseudomonadales bacterium
TGCGTCACTTTCATGTGGAATTGGAACGCCGACTGGCTGCAAGCTGAGCATTCACGTAACAATTCAACAGCCATTACCGTCTAACTGCATTTTTGCTTGACAACAACAAGTAAGTGCGACATTCTGCCGATACTTGAATAACATTCAAAATCATAATTTTAATTGTTGATCGCTCGGAGGAAACCAATGAAAAACTCGCATTGTTTTCGAACTCGACTTTTCAGAATCTCCATCTTACCCGGCCTCATTGCTACGCTCGCCCTGCCCACTACGTGGGCCCAAAGTAGCGGCGGCGTTTTGGAAGAAGTCCTGGTCACCGCAACCCGTCGCGGCGATACCGATATTCTGACAACGCCGGTGGCGGTAACGGCGATCACCGGTGCTGACATTGAAAAATTCTCACCTCGCGATCTGAATGATATCGCCGTGCTAGTACCAGGCTTGTCGTCGGGCAGCGTGTCGGCCTTCAAATCCGCATCTTTTGCGATGCGCGGTGTGGCGGAAACCACGATCATTGTTTACAAGGAGTCGCCGGTCGGGGTCACTATCGACGACTTCGTTGTCAATCATGTGCAAACCCAGAACCTGGAAATGTTTGATATCGAGCAAATTGAAGTACTGCGCGGTCCGCAGGGCACGCTATTCGGCAAGAACACCACAGGTGGCGCGATAAACGTGAAAACCAAGCGCCCGACGCTGGACCAGGGCGAGGTAGACTTGCGCTTCGAACTCGGTGACTTCGGCAAGCAAAAGATCACCGCCGCATTTAACGCGCCGTTGGTTGAAGATACGCTGGCGTTTCGTTTTGCCGGTGTGCACCTGAAGTCAGATGGCTACTACAAGGATGGTGGGCAATTCGGGCCGCTTACCGTTGCCCCCGGTTTGGTAAACCCGGGAGGCGCAAACGACGGCCAAACGGGCAGCGGGAGCGGCGACGATCTGGGTGGCGATGATGTGCTGTCGTTGCGCGCCAAATTACTATGGCAGCCGACCGATAACTTTAATGCCTTGCTGCAATACGAATTTATTCGCGATGAGGCAGACACGCCGCCCATCGTCAACGAGTCACGTCCGGGTTACAACTTCGATAGCTGGGGCTTTACGGAAGACTCTGGCGAACCTTTAGACAACGCCGCCATCACTAATGAAGACGATTTCCTGTTCAAGATGAGCGACGGTCACCAGATAGATATAGACGGCGTGTATCTGAACATGCAATTGGAGTTGGCAAATTTCACCTTGCATTCGGTAACCGGTTATCGAGAGCAGGACTCGCACTTGCCCAATACCTACACGGGGGAATCGTTCCGCACACTGTTCGACGCGACCCGCGATGACAGTCGTGAAACCTTTCAGCAGGAAATTCGTCTAGTGTCAAATTTCGAGGGCCCGCTTAATTTCGTGACCGGCCTGTATTATCAATCCGAGGATGTTGATTTCTGCGTGATCCAGGTCGTTGGGTTTGTTGACTTGTTGCTTGAGGGCCAGCAAGATTTTCTAACCGACAATCCTTTGATTCTCTGCAACGCACAGGAAGCAAAGGCTTACGCCGGCTTCGTTGATGGCACCTTCGACATTTCGAACCAGCTACACTTGACGGCCGGCCTGCGCTATACCAACGAAGAGAAAGAATGGACAGGAAGACCGCGGCGGCCAATTCAAGCGTTACCCGATGGAGGCTTCGATCCAAACTTCACCTGGGTTGAGCTTGGCGATCCTCTCGCCGGCGCGAACTTTAGTCGTTTCCCGGATGGTGTGGTTAGAGACGACGAAGATTGGCAAGAACCCACCTATCGGATCGTGCTCGCCTACGACTTCACCGACGACCTGTATGGTTATGGTAGCTACTCCCGCGGTTTCAAAAGTGGTGGCTATAACGACCAGGTAGGCACTGTGCTGGATCCCATTCCGGCGCTTGCCGCACGACCAACGGATCCAGAAATCGCTGATTCGTTCGAACTGGGGTTAAAGGCTTCACTGCTGGGCGGCAGCGCTAATTTTTCTGCCACGGCATTCTACGTTGAGTACAGCGACGCACAACGTACATTAAATGCAAGCTTTGAAACCGGGCAGGAGACATTGTTTTTCAACGCCGCCGAACTGGAGGTTTCCGGTCTGGAGGTTGAAGGCACGTGGGCCGTGACGGATGACTTTCTGGTACGCGGTAACGCAATGTACCAAGATGCAACGTTTAACGAGTTTTCCGCAGACACCGATTTCGATGGCGTGGATGATATCGACCTCAGCGGCGCCCCGCCACAGCGCGTGCCTGAACTGATGGCTACACTGGACGCGGTCTACACATTTGATTTGCAGGGGGCCGGTGAAGTTGATGTCAATCTGCGTGTTGCCTATGAGGACGAATCCGTAGCAAGTTATTCCGATGTATCGTCGGACCTCGATACCACCTTGAATGAGCGCACTGTTTGGGATGCGGGCGTTACCTGGCGTTCGGCAAACGAAACGTTCTGGGTTCGTGGCATTGTTAAGAACTTCACCGATGAGCGTTACCGCACCGGTTCGCTGTCGGTGGCAAACTTCTGGATTATGTCGGCTTACGCACCACCACGTTATTACGGAGTGGAATTCGGCACAACATTCGAGTTTTAAGTTTTATGATTGGGAGAGAACCCTTGTAAAGGTTCTCTCCGCAAGTCGGTAGAGCCGCTATGTTGTGGACCCGCAAGCCTAAATGACAATGCCAGCGACTGCGTCAACATTCTTATCTCTTGTGGTTATTCTTTCATGTACGGCATGCGTCTTCCCCGACAATACACCGACAGCTGCCGATGAACCAGTCAAGCTTACCAGCGGGAAAGTGCTTTTCGAGAAGAATTGCGCAAGCTGTCACAATGGCCGGGTCGCCAAGGCCCCCCCGATCACAATGCTAAACATCATGTCTGCCAGCTCTTCATTTCGCGCAATGGAGACCGGTATCATGCGCAGCCAGGCGGCGCATCTATCCTCCACCGAACGGCAAGCGATTGCTGAATACCTTGCCGGTCAGGCGCTTGGGGATGATTCAGATTCGGCCACGCTAAATCATTGTGAAGGAGATGCCGGGAACTTCGACTACGACGCGCAGCCGGATGCGCAGGGCTGGGGGGTTACACTCGACAATCAACGTTATTTCGACGAATCCATCGCCGGCCTCAGTGCACAAAACGTGCCCGGTCTCGAGCTAAAATGGTCCTTCGCTTTTCCAGATGCGAACCGTGCACGCTCCCAACCGAGCACGGCTGCAGGCGCGTTATTTGTAGGTAGCCAGAATGGCACTGTCTACGCTTTGGATCAGGAGACCGGTTGTGTGCGTTGGACATTCAGCACCGTTGCCGAAGTACGCACCGGTATCGTCGTTGCACCCTGGGATCCTGATGATCGAAAAAGCCTGAGTTATTTTGGCGATTTAGTCGGTAATGTCTACGCCGTGAATACGTTTACCGGCGAGCTGGCTTGGCGTGATCGACCCGACGACCACCCAAGTCTAACAATAACGGCCACACCGGTATTATTCGATGGGCAATTGTTCGTACCTTTGTCCTCACTCGAAGTGACCGAAGCCGCGGACCCTACCTACGAATGCTGTACCTTTCGCGGTGGCATCGCTGTTTACGACGCAGCTAGCGGCAAGAAGAAATGGACCGGCTATACCATAGACACAGCTCCGCAGGTGGTGGGAAAAAATGCGGTCGGCACGGCGATGATAGCACCGTCGGGCGCACCGGTATGGGGCACGCCGACGCTTGATCGCAAGCGTGGCGTTATCTATGTAGGAACGGGGAGTAACTACTCTACCCCCGCCGGCGATACCAGTGACGCCATCCTGGCGCTCAGTATGAGCGACGGAAGCATTGTGTGGAAACAACAAATGACCGCTGGCGACGCTTGGAATATGGGGTGCGAAGCGGAGGATAAGAGCAATTGTCCACCGGAAAACGGTCCCGATTATGATTTCGGCGCGGCGACTATTCTAGCGCGCAATGCAGAGGGGCGAGAGATTATATTGGCCGGCCAGAAGTCCGGCGAAGTGTTCGCGCTCGATCCAGACCAGAAAGGTCGCGTTCTTTGGAAGCAAAAGCTCGGTCGCGGCGGCATTCAAGGTGGCGTCCATTTTGGCATGGCCGTTGATGGCGATGTTCTCTATGTACCAATGTCCGATTTCTATGGCGGTCCACGCTGGCCAGGCACGCCAAAACCAGGCATGTACGCGCTCGATATCACCACCGGCAAGCAGCATTGGTTTACCCCAGCCGAGGATGTTTGTGCTGGTCGAGATTCTTGTGATCCCGGGCTCTCAGCGGCAGCTACGGCTATTCCAGGTGCGGTGATTGCAGGCGCAATGGATGGTCACTTGCGCGCGTACGATCGCAAAACAGGTAGCGTGTTGTGGGACTTCGACACAGCGCGTGAATTCACCGCGGTATCCGGTGTTACAGCCCAGGGAGGCACTATCGGTGGTGGCGCCGGCGCGGTGTTCAAAAATGGCAGGCTGTTTATCAATTCCGGGTATGGTATTTACTACCATATGCCGGGTAATGTATTGCTCGCATTTGGGTTGGTCGATACGGCAAGCCAGGAGGAGTGAACCATCTAAATTAGAGCAAGACTATAGTTCGGCGTAATACTGATAACCTATTCCGTATGTTAGTATTTCCGATTTGGAGAAGTTTATGCACTCTGCTAGACGTGTCGCTCTGAGCTTCTGTTTACTGATAGTTGTCTTCGCTGTTGCTGGCGTACTATGGCTGAAATACAATTTCGCTGCAGCTCAAGGTAACCTCGACGAAATCACCCGCTTCTTTAGTCAACCAGCAGCCGCGCCAGATTTCATCAATCCTACTCGCCAGCCGTGCCGGGAAAACAACCCGCAGCGCAATCCCTACTTTGGAGCGCTACATATTCATACCTCCTATTCCTTTGATTCCACCTCGTTTGGCAATATCAGCGAACCGAAGGACGCGTACGCCTTCGCGCGTGGT
>JBPCXM010000430.1:0-8756 GCA_051008535.1 Pseudomonadales bacterium
GCACGCGCCATAAAGAACACCGGCATCAGTTCGAGGTGGGCATCGGGCAGCTCGCGGTGCTTGCGATAACCGCGCACCATCGCGTCAAAAACGGTATCAAAATGGTCTTCACCGAGGTCGAAAAACAGGGATGTGGCAAATTCAAACAGGTGCCAGCCAAAACCCGAGTCATCGAAGTCGATCAATTGGATGTCGCTGCCATTGACCATGAGGTTTTCCGGCAGGAAGTCCGCGTGAATCAGGCTGTAGCGATCACTGCCTAAACCAAACTCGGTCAGTACTTCGGCGACGTGCTGGCGCGCCCGCTGGATCAGCTCACGCTGTTCACCGTTCAAGGCGGGCAACTCCCAGAACCGGCCCCAAAACGGATTCTCGCCTACCAGCCCATCCACATCCCAGGCGTGGCGCTCAAAGCCCTGAGGCAACTCCCAGCTGGCCGCTTGGTTGTGCACTTGGGCCGCCAACTCGCCGACGATTTCGTACTTGGCTGACAACTCTGCGGCGCTTTCCCCCTTTCCCTCCTCAATGCTTCCCAGTGGATTACCATCGACCCAGGTAAGCAAGTCACACTGCCGTGGTTCCGGCACCGCATCGACTTGAACGACCTCGAACAGCGACCCATCCCGGCTGGGGATGGCTTGTGGTGTAAACACGCCGGCATCATTCAGGGCCGCCATCCACTGCAACTCTGAGCGCAGGGCCGCATCACTGTGGTACTGGTGACGATGGACCCGCAACGCGAAACGCTCGCCCGCCGGAGTCACCACGGCAAACACAGAATTTTCCCGATGCTTAAGCAAACGGATGTCGGCGTTCTCGATGCTCCAATCCTGCAGGGCAACCGCCGCCAAAGTGTGCAGTCGTTCCACTTGCTGCGCTTCGTTTAAATCGTAGAAATTGGCCATTTTAATTCTCCTCCAGGGTGTTCTATCGTGATAGGCGCGCCTCGGCCATCAGATACATGATGTCCAAAGCGATGGTGGCGCCGGCAATCGATGTCATTTGATTGGGGGAATCCAGCATGGGCGCCAGTTCCACGACATCTCCCGCAATCACGTTCAGGCCCTTGAGACCCCACAGAACACGCCGGGCTTCAAGTACCGAGGGGCCGCCCCACACCGGTGTGCCCGTGCCAGGGGTGCAGCTGGGGTCGATACCATCGACATCAAAGGTGACGTACACCGAGTTGTCGCCTACTACCTCTCGCACCTGCCGCGCGACTTCATCGGCGCCCAGTGCCAGCGCCTCATTGGCAAACAGGATGTGATAGTTCTGTGCCGAAATCTCATCGGCGCGGGTGCGAATATACAACTGCGCGGAGTGAGCGTCGTCGATCACGCCTTCCTGCACCAAGTCCCAGGCGAAAGTACCGTGATTGACATGACCGTCTTCCAGTGGCACGGCATCCTGGTGCGCATCGAAGTGCACGATGGAAATTTTGCCGTACTTTTCCGCCGCGGCACGCATGGGGCCATAGGGCCCGGTGTGATCTCCACCCAGAGCTAGCAGCGAGGCTCCGGCATCAAAAATAGTTTTGGCCGCCTCATACTGGGCAGCGATCATAGCTTCGGTGGCGCCCGCACCCACTCGCTCACCGAGCACATCGCCATAGTCGATGATCTTGCAGCGCTCCTTGAGGTCATACTCCCAGGGGTATACCACCGGATAGCCACCAGCCACTTGGATAGATTGTTCCCGCAGGGCACGGGGCCCATGGCGGGCGCCGGCGCGGGCCGATGTGCCGCAGTCAAAGGGATTGCCCACCACGGCAATATCGACATCCGTCACGTCCCGGGTATGGGGCGCGCGCAGAAAGGTCGGGATTCCCGCATAACTCAAATGTCCTTCAACTGTCATGGATGACTTGCTCATGGCGCTCACCTATTCGCTTTTGTGGAATCTACAATAGCAATCCAACGCGTTCTGGTAGAGTTGCAAAGAGGACGGATTAGGGTGCAATTGTGGCCGTTACTGCTGGCTGCAGTGTAGGTATATTTCGTTAAATCGCTGGGTGTTTGGCCTGTCCACTTCTTGAAGGCTCGGCGCAGGTTGGAAGTTTCGGAAAACCCCAGCAGTGGCGAGATGTTCTCCAGCAGCAAACGAGTCTGGGACACAGAGTGCAGCGAACATTTTTGGGCACAGTTAGCCGCCAGTCAGCTATTTTCTTACTTCCAGTAAGATGTAAAGAATATTTAGGACTACCGTGCCGGCCGTAATGCCAGTCTGCCCTGTGGGGTCGTAACAGGCCGCCAGGGCAGGGCCTGCCGATACCCTGAACCCTATGTTGCTATGGCGGGGGAATGGAGAACATGTGTAAAGTGGTCCATGACAAGGTAAGTGTGGTCGTGAGCTCAGAGAGCTTTACACCAACAATTTGCGCTAGCGAAAAGTTGCCACCAGTCTATTTTTTTTGAATGTGCGGCAAACGTTACCGGATTATGCCTTTCTCGCAAGCGACTCAGCGCGTGTTTCGCGTAAGCTGGCTCGGTATCCAGTGGGTGTTAACCCCGTCCACTTCTTGAAGGCGCGGCGGAAGTTGGAGGGATCGGCAAATCCAAGCAGTGGCACGATGTCCTCGAGCTGCAGCCGGGATTCCGACAGGTAGTTCTTCGCCAACTGGCAGCGCACATCGTCGAATACCTTCTGGAAGGACAAGCCGTCGTTTTCCAGCTTTCGCCTTAGATTGCGGGTACTCATGTGCAGCTTCTCCGCTACGAATGCCGCACCGCGTCGGTCACAGGGCTGCATTAACATGACCTTGCGTACCTCATCGACGAAACTCTCTGATTCGGTCAGCTGTTCCAACATTTGCTCGCACTGACGTTCGCAGGCCTGCAGGGTCAATGGATCCCAGGTGGAAATCCGCATTTGTAGGTCTTTCTGGTCAATGACCATGCGGTTGTGGGCTGAATCGAACTGCAATGGGCAAGCAAATATTTCGTCATACACGGAGCGGTACTGGGGCTCGGGATAGTCTAAATATAGGAACTTGGGCTTGAAGGCGCCCGCCGTGAGCTCGCGTATTGTGGTATTCGCCGCGGAGAAAAACTCCTCAATAGAGGCACGATGCACACCCGGTCGTTGTACCGTATCGATCAAACGGATCTCGTAATCACCATTGCTGTGCTCTCTCAACTCGGCACCCGCACCCGTAACAATGCCAGCCAGCTTGGAAAATCGCACCGAAATCTGGAGGGCATGCGCCAGGTCGGCGCTGGTCAGTATGGCGTAACCATATACGCCATGGGACGACAGGCTCGTGGACTGCCCCACTCGCAATGCCCATTCGGGCTTAGGGCTCAGCCGGTGGGCGCATTCATAGAGTGTGATCTCCTGTTCCAAGGAGAGCAACGACGTGGGATCGGCCAACTCCGCCCGGGTTATTCCTGTGCCCTCCAGCATCTCATCGGGATCAACACCCCATGACTGGAGCATGTCCATTAGCAGACGGATATACACCGGGGAAATGTATTTGTGGTCGAGATCCATCTGGACGCCTCTCGTGAACTGCGAGAATTATCCCGATAATCCGATGAAATGTCCACATATGACCTGTAATCTGCCCACGAGAAATTACTGGTGGGCTGGACCTCCAAAACCGATAAATCCGTTGCGGTACAGGCTACTGCTGCAGGCCGTAACACACTCACAAGTTGTCATCCCTTCGAATAAAAAGCCCCACCCAGAGGGTGGGGCCAAGGGAACGGGTATCATCCTAGCTCAGAAGAAGGCCCGTAACTCCACGCCATACGTACGACTTTTGGTGGGCATTACCTGCAACAGGCCAAAGCCAGAGCCCAGATCCAGGCCCCAGGATGAGTAATCCTCGTCGCCCAGGTTTTTGCCCCACAGGTTGACCTCCCAGTTGCCCGATGTTGCCTGGTATCCTGCCCGGGCACCGAACAGGGTATAAGAATCCTGACTGGCATATGCCGTGTTGAACACATCGAAGAAGTATTCGTCGGAGTAGGTGAAGTCGCCCTGTACGTACAGACCACCGCCACTGTCCAGATCCCAGTCGTAGCGAACGATGCCATTGGCGGTCCATTCCGGCGTGTTGGCGAGCTGATTGCCACGCAAGTCGAGATCCCCGAACTGAAGGTCCAGGAATTCGGTGTGGGTGTAACCCACACCCAGCATGAGGTACAGGCCATCGGTGGGGGTGGCAACCAGTTCCAACTCACCGCCGTAGATCTCTGCGTCACCCGCATTGTCCAGCTTCTGTTGTGGGACCGCGCTGTCGCCGGGCAGCACCTGATAGACCTGGATATCCTGGTAATCATAGAAGAAGGCAGCGCCGTTCAGTTGAACCAGCCCCCCGGCCAGTGTGCTCTTGAAGCCCAGTTCATACGCAATAATGGTTTCCTCATCATACGCGCCATATTCTTCCGGAGTAAATACCAGGCCACCGGGGAAGCCGCCACTCTTGAAACCACTGGTCAGGCTGCCGTAGATCATCCAATCTTCGTTGGGGAAGAAATTAAGGGCGAGACGGCCCGACACATTGTCGTTATCAATTTTTTCGTTGAATACGAACAGCGGCACAGTGAAATCCGGCTCCACGAAGGAGACATTTGCGGTAAAGTCGCGTTCCTCGTACGTGTAGCGCAAGCCGACAGTGGCAAGCCATTTGTCGCTGAACTCATACTCAAACTGGCCGTATGCAGCCCAGGTGGTCGTGTCCTGCTCATGCAAGTGCTGGCTAAAGAAAATGGAAAGATCAGGATCAAAGCCGAAATCTGGTCGTAAATCACGAAATAAATCTGCGGTTTGATCCTGGTTCAGGGTTTCATCCAGGTAGAACAGGCCGAGCAGCCAATTGCTCTTCTCATTGTCACCGACCAGACGCAATTCCTGAGAGAAAGTCTCTGAATCTACCCCGAAGCTTACCTCCAGCCAGTTGTCCGGACCCGAATCGGAGTCTTCCTCGTGGATCTTGTCCACTTCATCGTAGGCGGTGATAGAGACCAGACTGATGTTGTCGCTGAGGTCCCAGTCGAGTTTCACGGAAGCGCCAGTTACATCAAAGTTCAGAGTGCCATCGTTGTTCCACTCACCCTCGCGGTCGTCACCGGTGGGATCCTGGTACCCCAGCGCACTGACACAATTGGGCGCCTGGGCCGAGATGTCAGCATCCGAACACAGGTCGGTGAATATGCCCAAGTTGGGATCAAAACTGTCGGCTTCCAGCAATCCGTAATGAATGTAACGGGGAGCGCGGGTATCGTTTTTACCATAGTGAAAGTTGAACAGCGCGGATAAGGTGTCGCTGGGATCCCACTGCAGCAAGGCACGCACCGCGTAGTTATCTGTCTCGTTGTACTCCTCACCGCTGCTGACGTCATCGACGTAACCATCTGCCTCATTGTACACGCCGGCTACCCGGAACCCGAGGGTATCGCTGATGGGACCTCCCACGGCTCCCTCGAGTCTGAGCGCGTCAAAATTGCCGTAGCTGGTCAGCACATCGCCTTCGAATTCCTCGCCAGGTTTCCTGGAGATGACGTTGATGGCGCCCCCCGTGGTATTGCGCCCGTACAGCGTACCCTGAGGCCCGCGCAGCACCTCGACCCGTTCCGAGTCGAACATGGCGAAGGCCTGCGCGGACGGTGTACTGATGATCACCTCATCCATGTACATACCAATCGGGCCGGCATTATTGGTGTTGTAGTCGTTAAGTCCCACGCCGCGCAGGAATAAGGTAGGCTGGTTACCCTCACCGGTGGCGCTGATGATCTGGAGATTCGGTGTGAAGCCGGCGATATCCGCGCTGCTGCTCACACCCAAGCTGCGCATATTGTCACCGCTCATCGCGGTCACGGAAATACCGACATCTTGCATGCTCTGCTCTCGCTTCTGGGCGGTCACGACCACCTCCTCCAGCATGGGTTGAGCCATGACACCGGTATGAGTGAAGATGCAGGAAGCGACAGATGCCGCCATTAGCTTTTTGCTGAAATCCATGATGGTTCACCTTTTCGCGTAATTGTATTCTCGAAGGCGTCAAGCATAGGGTTTTACATGGGCAGATCGAAGTTCATATGTGGAAGACCCCAGGGTAAATTCGGACATGACGAGGCGCACGTCCGGAATTACCTCGCGCTCGTCCGGCCTCGCTCTGTGCCCTTGCGATGTCTCTTCATAAAATAAGCTTAAGATGAATGCTTGATATTGAGCTGATCTTTTGAAATCAGAAACAGGCAACAAAAGAGGGAAAGGCCTGCTTCTTACATTAACAATGCCTGCCAGTCGTCTGAGACACTGTGTCGTATACTTGAGAGGATAGACCAATGAGCAACAAAATGTCACCCGAGCGCCTCGCACGCTACCGTGCGCTATCAACCGACAACGTACTCGGCATCAGCGACGAGAAAATCAGTGCCTACATAGAGCGAATTGTCGATGAGGGTTATTCACTGGAAGCCGACTTTTTTGTCTTTCTCAGACATCATGGTTTTTTCCAGGCGCCGCATACCCAGGGTCTCAATGACGTGGATATCGCCTGTGTGGGTGTGCCCATGGACCAGTCCACACCAATGCGGGGCGGCACCCGATTGGGCCCCCAGGCGGCCCGCAAGTGGAGCCACATCCATGGACCGGTACACGAGCAGTGGAAAACCATGCCCTATGACCTGTGTAATATCATCGAATACGGCGATATCGCGTTTAGTGGCACAGGGGGTGAAACGCGTTGCGGCGACATCTATAAAGTGTATAAGCAGTTCTATGAGCGCGGTATTGTGCCACTCTCCTGCGGCGGCGAGCACACGATGACAAGACCGATCACCATTGCCCTGGGTGAGGATGAGCCCATGGGATTGGTGCATATCGACGCGCACGCCGATACCGGCGGTACGCCGGCGGGCATGGACAGCTACAACGATAATTCGGTGTTCCGCGAAGCCGTTTTGGCTGGGGCCATTGATCCCGAGCGCACCATACAAATCGGCATCCGCGGTCGCGCGCACATCGTCTGGGACTTTTCCCACAAAACCGGCATGCGGGTGGTGTCGGCGGACGAGGTCCACAGCAACGGCATCGCAGCCGTGGTTGAAGAAATGCAAAGGATCATCGGTGATGGGCCGGTGTACCTGTCAATCGATACAGACGGTATCGATTGCATTCACATGCCAGGCACAACATTACCTGAACCCTTCGGCGTGACTCCACTGGATGTTCGCTCGGTCATCAGGGGCATGCGTGGTATGGATATACGCGGGGCCGATATCGCCGAGCTGAACCCTTCCGGCGATCCCACGGAACAGTCGGCTAATATCGTCGCCGGTTTGATGTTTGAAATGCTGTGCGTGCTGGCTGAGGCAAAGGCAGAACGAAATGGAAAGCCTCGCATGACCCACTGGCGCTGAGCAGGCAAAAACCTGTAGTACCGAAGAGGCAAAATTATGGAAGCCGTTATGGAAAATAAACCGCTGGACAATGTATCACTGATGACGGTCGCTGCCCTGTGCGTCACGTATTCGCTGTTTGCCGCCGTGTTTAATATTGCCCCCTTGATGGTGGGTGCATCGATAGACGCGCTCGGTCTGAATGAGGCCGAGGCCGGAATGCTATTATCCGCTGAGCTGATCAGTGCGGCCCTGCTGGCCATTGGATTGTCCCGTTTTATCGACCAACTGGACGTACAGCGCTGGGCGCTGAGAGCCACCATCGGGTTACTGGTGGTAAACCTGATCAGCGCTACAGTTGATGGCTATTTATCGTTACTAATAGTACGGGGGCTGGCTGGCGCTTGTACGGGCGTGATAGCGGCAGCGGTCTTCTACTTCGCGGCCCTGTCCCACAATCCCGTGCGGATGTTTGGGATTCTCACTACCGCCGGGGTACTCGCCGGTGCTGTGCTACTGGTTAGTGTTCCTGCCGCCCTGGCTGCCTTCGGTCACGCTGGCATTTTCTTGGTACTGGCACTACTTTGCTGCCTTGCCATACCGCTGCTCTGGCGCATGGATCCACCGCGTGCCGATGCCACACAGGGTGGGCTGGTTGGGGGCGGCGCGAGCTTGCTGGTATTGTTGTTTGGGCTGGCGGTGGTCGCCATTCAGGCGACTCAGGGCGGCTACTACGCGTTCGCGGAGCAGATCGGTCAGAATCTCGGCATGGATATCGGAGCAATCGGTGCTGCACTTTCTGTCTCCTACTTTATGGCGCTGGGGGGCGCAGGGCTCGCCAGCATCCTGGGGGAGCGCTTTGGCGTATTCATTCCATTGCTAGTCGGCATGTGCGGTCACGTAGCAGGCACTGCATTGGTGGTGACGGCTCCGTCCCCGGCAGCCTACATTACCGGCGTACAGATACAGGCCTTTTTCTTTTTCCTGTTTTTTCCCTACAAGCTGGCTCTGGCGGCGCTGATAGATCCCAGCTGCCGCTTGTCGACATTTGTCTCCGGCCTAGTCATGCTCGGCCTGGGGGTGGGCCCAATAGTGAGCGGAGTCATGGTGGTGCAATGGGGTTACATATCCATTGCTTGGACAGTCGGCGTCACTGTCGCGTTGGGCTATCTAATTTTGCTGTATTCTGCACGTAGTATGCGTGTCGCGACTTGAGCAGGCTTCAAGCGGCCGCGCTGACATGCTATTTTTTTTTCAGCTGATGGACAATTTCAGCCACTATCTGAACGAGGTCATTGCCGAAGTGGCCAAGCACGCCGCTTTTGCCTATTCGAAATTGTATATTCCCGAGTATCTGCCCCGCCGATCAGAGACCGGCGGAGCGCCTGACAGGATGGATAAACCGAATGA
>JBPCXM010000431.1:0-6217 GCA_051008535.1 Pseudomonadales bacterium
CGCGCCTTCGTGGCAGTCATGGTTGGGTCACCTGGGTTGAAAACTCGCAACGTACCGGAGTAGTCCGCCATATAAAATGGCTTGTTCCAGCTATTCACCAGCGCCGTGTCTTCGCGGGAAAAGTAGCGTCTGCCGTGACCAGCGGCGCCGTGGGTATGCCAGAAAGCGACAATCTCGGCCCCGCGAGGAACGGCAACGCGCACAGTGACAGTATCTTCACCGCTCAGGCCTTGCCCGACGGTGTAGCGGAATAAGCCATTATGTTGCAGGATTGCGCCGATAAATTCGCGGTCTTGCGCTATCGATAATGGATTGTACTCATTCTCGGCGGCCATCACCGCTGCTAACGGCGAGCTAAAGGTTGCCCTGGTCAACGCTGTGACTTGAGCGCGCATGTCACTATTATCATAGAGTTGCGCGCCATGGTGAGCTGTGGCGACTCCGTCGTCTGCGGTGGGGATGCTGCTGCATGCCGACAACAATGCGGCCAATATCGTAATCGTTAAGCCAGTGAAATGCGTGTAAAACCCCATCTCCGCTTTCTCCCCTGATTATTGCGTAAATTGTCGGGGAGTAGTGTCGTAGAAGGCGTCTTCGCGAGCCTGTGGATTAGGCGAATATTGCTGATGTTTATCTAAAGCTTTCTTCGAAAAACTTCGGAAAACCTTCGGGAACAAAATTTCCGATATACAATCAGATATTTAGTATTGCTGTAAAAATACTTATCAGAAGCTGTAAAGAGCCGTGGGGATACGGCGCAATGATGGATCAAGAAAGCAGCGATTCAGACCCATGTGACGCCTTATTGCGAGGGTTTCGGCTGTCCGAGTGGGCTGTCGAGCCGTTGACCAGCACTTTCAAGCGCAACGGCCATACTCTCCACGTTGAACCCAAGGTTATGGATGTATTGCTGTGCCTGGCGCGCAATGCTGGTGAGGTGGTGACACGCGATCAGTTGCTGGAGCAGGTGTGGGCCAACCTTGTGGTGACCGATGAGGTCTTAACCCGTTGCATTTCAGAGTTGCGTACAGCGTTGGGTGATACTTCGCGCGAGCGTCTTTATATTCGAACAGTGCCAAAACGTGGTTACTCGTTGATGATGCCGGTAAGCGCTCTGGATGACACACCGAAAGTTGCCGACGAGCAAGCAACTGGTGAGCCGGTTGCGTTGCCAGAAACTCAGTCGGAACTCCAATCTGAGCCAAGACAACAAACTGAATTTCGAGCTAAACCGGCCAACGTTGCTGCCGGCGACATCTCAGTAGCGGCAGCACCAGCTACGCCGTGGTTCGCGCGCGAAATTATCGGTCTCCTGAAATCTATCGTACAAGGTTTAGCCAAAGTCGGCGTGGTCACTCTGGCTATGATATTTACCCTGTTCATTTTGCTCGCGGCCGTTACAGTATTGACCGAATCTGACGTGACCGCATCTAACAATGTTGATGATGGTACCAACGCGCTGGATAAAATAGGCGAACGTTTGGAGCGTATGTTCAACGCCGAGACCGAAACTGTTACAACTGCGACAGCTGAAATCAGTGCTACAAACGACAGCGAACCGCTGACGGTAGCCGTGCTGCCATTTATCAATTTAAGCGGCGATCCTGACAGCGATTACTTCAGCAACGGCCTGGCGGAGGATATTCGCAACAAATTGATTAGCACACCGGAACTGGGCATTAGAGTTGTCGCGCGCACCTCATCCGAAGTGTTTAGAAACCGGGCGATTGATATTCGCGAGATTGGCGAGCAACTCAATACGCGAACCTTGGTTGAAGGTACGGTGCGCATTAGCGGCGAACGCGTGCGGGTGACCGTGCAAGTGACGAAAGCTGACGACGGTTTCCCCAGATGGGCCGAAAGTTTCGAATATGCCATGGACGACGTGCTGCGTATTCAAGCAGAAATCGCGGAGCAGGTCGTGCAGCAATTGGTCCCCACGCTGGCGCCAAATTTGATCGCTGGCTGGCGGGAACAGATCAGCGTGAAAGCCTACGATTTCTATATGCTTGGCCGTCATCACTGGGACCAGCGCACGCCCGAGTCATTGCAAAAGGCCACCGGCTATTTCCGTGAAGCCTTGCGTCTCGATGATAAGTTTGCCCTCGCCTATTCGGGATTGGCCGATTCGCTTGTTTTATCCGCCGACTATGCAGACGCAGACCGCAAGACGGCCGTTAGCGAGGCTACCGAGCTGGTGGAAAAAGCGCTAACGCTAAACCCCGAGCTCGCTGAGGCACATGCTTCGCAAGGACTCATATATCGCGTCACAGGCAATATTGATGCGGCAAAAAAGGAATATCAACGCGCCGTCGACCTTAACCCCAATTATTCAATGGCGCGCATGTGGTTGGCCAATGTACTAATGGACTTCAATGATGTGAATGCGGCTTTTAAGCACTACCAGGTCGCAATGCAGGTCGATCCGCTGCATCCAACGGTGCAGCAAAACTACCTGCAGGTGTTATATGCCATGGGGCGCGACGACGAGGCGACCAAGCTGGCGGACAAATATTATGCCCAGTCTAAATCAGAACGCTTATTGAAATCGCGCTTACATATGCTTTTGGCCGCGGGCGAGTATGACAAGGTGTTGCAATTTGCAGTGCGGCATAATTTTTCGGATGAGTACGCTACTTATGCTACCCAGACGGTCGTTGAGGCGCTAATTTACTTGCAGCGTAATGCTGAAGCCGAGGCATTAATCGAGCAAAACCGGCAACAGTTTAGCGGTAATCAACTGGCGACTTTCAGGGCCCAACAAGCGATAGCCGTTCGCGATGCCGACAAACTGCTCATGGCAGCGGAACGCATGGAGGCCAGCAAAGAGGATCAAGATCACTATAAAAGCTGCCGTAGCAACTATATTAATCATTGGCGTGGGGTTGCCGCCAGCCTGAACAAGGATTACGTGAGAGCCAACGCTTTTTTTAAGGCGTCGCTGGCGCAAAACGACGACGATTGCATGCGCGACCTGATAAGAAGGTCAACATTTCACGCTTACTACGCCCAGTCGTTGATCAACTCCGGACAAGAAAGTCTCGCTGAGGATACCTTGCAACAGGCCTGGAAGGAGTTGAACTTTGCCATGGAACACGGCAGAAAAGGCGCGGAAATAACGTTTAGCAAAGCGGGTTTGTTCGCTGCGGCAGGGAAATATGCAGAAGCGAGCGCGGAGGTGCAAACACTGCTGGATAACAAGTGGCAGTTCTACGGCCAACTTAAACACTTGCCCTTGTTTGACGATCTGGAACAACAGTTGGCCAGCACCAATAAGGAACTCGCCAGCCAGTACGAATCCATGCAGGAAAACTGCAAGGACATTAAGCTAACAAAATTTGGAGTATAACGATGAAGACAGTGACGCAACTTGCAGTCGCGATGCTGGCGTCGAGTTTGTTTGTCAATGGCGCGTTTGCCGATTCTCACGCCGCGGTTGCTAAGTCAGTCCACGCCGCAAGCATCAGCGCCGCTATGAATCGTACCGGGCGTAGCGACGCCGACCGCGAACGTGATCGGCGCAGCAAACCACAAGATGTGCTGGGATTGCTAAATCTCGGTCCCGGGCATACGGTGATCGACGTGTTTGCGGCAGGTGGCTACTACTCACAATTAATGGCGTATCTCGTCGGTCCTGACGGTAAGGTCTTGCTGCACAATAACAAGGCTTACAAAGCATACGCAGGTAAGTCACTGAGCGAGCGTTTCAAAGACAACAAATTGCAGCAAATAGAAATTTATGATCGCGAAGTCGGCGATCTTGGTCTCGCCTCGGAAAGTATTGACGCGGCCATCATGATAATGTCTTATCACGATTTGTATTACGTGGACGAAAAAGAGGGCTGGCCGGCAATCGACAGCAAAAAGTTCCTGGCACAATTGCACACCGCGTTGAAACCAGGCGGGAAGTTGTTAATTGTTGATCATGCCGCGAAAGCAGCGAGCGGTAATTCAGCAGCGCAAGACTTGCACCGCATAGAAGAAGG
Source organism: Pseudomonadales bacterium (assembly GCA_051008535.1). GTDB lineage: Bacteria > Pseudomonadota > Gammaproteobacteria > Pseudomonadales > JAUIET01 > JBBKXJ01. Next base: position 3,987 of record JBPCXM010000431.1, read on the forward strand.
GTTCGCCAAGCAGGATATCGAAAGCAATGGCTTTACCCTTATTGGCAGCAGCAAGGCCTTGCGCAATGCGGCTGATGATAGAAGCACACTTGTTTTTGATGAAGCGATAAAAGGGAAAACCGATCGCTTTGTATTGTTGTTTGAGAAATGACGGCGCTGGGAGTCGTCCCTACATGTTTCCTCTGCAATTGCTCCCGGCATCGCCTAAGAGCGCCTACTTTTGGTGCTCTTCCTCCTGCATCCATGCAGTTGTGCCGCTCGGGCCATACCGTACATTCTGTACGACCGCCAGGGATGGCGGAAGTGCCGAAAACGCAGGAGCAATTTTCGGCCATAAAAAAGGGCCGCCTGAAGGCAGCCCTCTATCACTCAATCATTGCGATCGGTGTCAGTCAAAAACTAATTAAGCCTTGGAAGGGGTAACAAATGCGCGCAGGGCTTCAACCAGGTCGCGGAATTTGGCGCGTTGCTCTTCCATGTCGAACTTGTAGGAAAAGTTGATATCGTTCACTCTCTCGTCTGCAGCGTCTTTTACTTGTTCGCCGCGTTTTACGAAATCATCCCATTTTTTAGGTGATTCTTTACGTAGAGTGTCGATTCGATCTTGTACCTGATCAAATGCTTTACCATACACACCAAGGCCAGCCATAGCAGCTTCCTTGACAGTTTCGGTCACTTTTTCGACATTCGATTCGTTAGAAGATTTTCTGCTTACTTTCTTCGCAGTCGACTTAACAGTAGTGGTTTTCTTTGCAGTTTTAGCTTGTGCCATGATGGTCTCCATTTGGGCGTGTTGAGGGTTAGAAAACTGTTTCGCGACAATGCTAATCTCGCGATTTGAGTTAATATAACGAGAATTTTTAGAGTAAACCTACTAATTTTATCTTTTATATTCACACTTAGAATTCGTCACTTGGCGGCATATGATGCTTGAACAATTGAACAATATTCATCCCGCGCTACCGGCGGTCGCTGTCTTTCTGGCGCTTCTTATAGGTGCGTTGCTTGCGGACTGGATAGCCAAACGGTTGCTATTGCGCTTCGTCCACGGTTTCGCTAAACGCAGCTCCTATACCTGGGACGACGCGTTGGCCAGTCAAGATGTATTCCGGCGCGTTGCGAAGGTCGTCCCCGCGCTTATCATTTATCTTGGCATTCACTTTGTGCCGGATTTATCCGAACCAGTCGCGCAGCTTATTCGCAACGTGGCGATGGGATATATGGTGTTAATGCTGACCTTGGCACTGGTCGCTTTGTTAAACGCCGCTAATCAAATTTACGAAAGCTATCCCGTGTCGCGAGAACGGCCGTTGAAGGGTTTTGTGCAAGTTGTGCAGATCGTGCTGTATGTGATTGGCGGCGTTCTCATTGTTTCTGTATTGATCAATCGCTCTCCATTGTTGCTACTCAGTGGGTTTGGCGCGATGACAGCAATACTGCTGCTGGTATTCAAGGATACGATTTTGTCGCTGGTAGCCAGTGTGCAAATCACCAGTCAGGATATGGTGCGCGTCGGCGACTGGATAGAGATGCCACAATTCGGTGCCGATGGTGACGTGATCGACGTGGCATTACATACCATCAAGGTGCAGAACTTTGACAAGACCATCACTACCATTCCCACCCATACCCTGATTTCTGGTTCATTCAAAAATTGGCGAGGAATGTCGCAATCGGGTGGGCGTCGCATCAAGCGATGCGTGTTTATTGACATTTCATCGGTTCGCATACTGACCGCGGAGGAACTCGCGCGCTTCAAGCATTTCGCTTTGTTGGCGGACTATATCAAGCAAAAACAGGTCGAACTAGAGGATTACAACGCAGGTCTGAAGCACGAAGTTGAGGAGGAAGTCAATTTGCGGCGCTTGACGAATATCGGCACGTTTCGGGCGTACGTTTTCAATTATCTGAAGAACCATCCGCAAATGCATCGCCATATGACTCTGCTGGTACGGCAACTGCAACCCGGGCCAGAGGGATTGCCTATCGAAATTTATGCGTTCACATCAACAACTGAATGGGCAGTTTACGAAAATATTCAGTCTGATATTTTCGACCATATTTTGTCTACTGTGCCAGAATTTGGTTTACGGGTATTCCAGAACCCGACTGGTTCAGATTTATTGCGGTTGACGGCGTTCAATGATTGATTAGTTGCAGCGCAGCCATCAGTCAAAGTGTTTGCTGAACACAAGCCCACCCCATAGCAGTCTTCTGTTACCTGTTCCTTG
>JBPCXM010000432.1:0-14918 GCA_051008535.1 Pseudomonadales bacterium
GAATACGTCTATCAGTCGTTCGTATTCGGCCCGATTGCTGGTAAGATCTTTCAGTTTGTAACGTGCCGAACCAAAAGCGCCGGAGGGGCTGTGCTTTAGCGCAGCAATGGTAGCGGCGCTTTCCTTGCTGGTATCTATCAGCTGTTCATGCAGTGCGCCGAGAATACCGTTGTTGCCAGCATATACCTTACCGATTTTATTCTTATGCAATTTTGCGGTTTCGATAACACCGCAAGCCGATGCGTTAATGACCGCGGTCACACCGCCCGATTGTGCATAAAACGCATTCTTTTTTGCCACTGCTGATCTCCGTCGGTTGCAATTTGCTACGCCGTACCTGACAGTATGAGTGACGAGGTACACTAAGGCCGCGATAATACTGAAATCGTAAGGTCAACGCTAACGGCAACGGGAATAAAAACTAACATGCGAATACATATTCTGGGTATTTGCGGCACATTTATGGGCAGTCTCGCGCTGCTGGCCCGTCAGTTGCGCCATACCGTGAGCGGTTCAGACGAAAACGTATATCCGCCCATGAGTACCCAGTTAGAACAGCAAGGCATAGAGCTGCGCAGCGGTTATGACGCCGATTTTCTGCTCGACAAACCCGATCTGGTGGTCATTGGTAACGCCATGTCGCGCGGTAACGTGGCGGTTGAAGCCGTACTCGACCAGGGGGTGCCATATTGCTCTGGACCTGAGTGGTTAAGCCAACACGTGTTGCAGGGTCGCTGGGTGCTGGCCGTCGCTGGCACGCATGGCAAAACCACCGCCACCAGTATGCTAGCGTGGATTTTGGAGCATGCAGGTCTGCATCCCGGGTTTCTGGTAGGCGGCATCCCGCAGGATTTTGGTATTTCGGCGCGTCTAGGCGACGGCAAGCATTTCGTTATTGAGGCGGACGAATACGACAGCGCGTTTTTCGACAAACGTTCGAAATTTGTGCACTATCGCCCACGCACCGCGATTCTTAATAACTTGGAATTTGATCACGCTGATATCTTCGCCGATTTGGCCGCCATTCAAACGCAGTTTCACCATTTTGTACGCACGATTCCTGGCAATGGCATGATCGTCCTACCAGCAAACTTGCCTGCGCTCGACCTAGTGCTAGCGCAAGGCTGCTGGTCGCCGATTGAATACACTGCATGTGATGCACAAACTTCGGATGCTCGCTGGCAAGCAGTACCGCTGCAAGCCGATGGCAGTGAATTTATGGTGCAGGAGTGCGTGTTTGCCAATGGTGAAAAATCTCTGCTGCAACATGGCACGGTGCGTTGGGCACATACTGGCGTGCACAATATGCAAAACGCCATTGCCGCTATCGCCGCTGCCGGCCACGCCGGTGTCACTGCCGAGACCAGCATTGCGGCCCTTGCGGCGTTTACCGGCGTGAAACGGCGTATGGAAAAACTAGCCGAATTGCGCGGTGTAACCGTGTACGACGATTTTGCCCATCATCCCACCGCGATAGCTAGCACGCTGCATGGCTTGCGCAAGCAGCAATCCGACTCTAGGATCATCGCGCTGATTGAACCACGGTCTAACACAATGCGTATGGGTGTGCACAAGCATGAATTGTTACAGTCGGTAAGTGCCGCCGACAAAGTGCTCTGGTATCAAGGCGACGGCGTGCAATGGTTAACGCCTGAATTTCTTGGCCCTCAATTTCTGGACCATGGCACGGTGTTAAATTCCATAACCGCCATGGTCGAACACCTCGCGGCTATAATGCAAGCGGGCGATCATATTGTGATAATGAGCAATGGCGGCTTCGGCGGCATTCAGCAAAAAATCATTTCGGTTTTGCAGGAGGGGTCATGACAGTGCGCCGCGTTACGGTTGCCATGACCGGCGCTTCCGGGGCACGCTACGGGCTGCGTTTAACGCAGTGTTTGTTGCAAGCTGGTTGTGAAGTCAGCTTTTTGATATCCAAGGCAGCACAGTTGGTGGTGGCCACCGAAACCGATCTGAACATTCCTGCCAAGCCAGCGCTAATCGAAACGTTTTTGACCGATCACTTTGCGGTCGACGCGGGTCGGCTAAAAGTTTACGGGCGTGAACAGTGGACGGCGCCGGTAGCCTCGGGTTCCAGCGCACCGGCTGTCATGGTGATTTGCCCATGCAGCACCGGTTGTTTGTCGGCTATTGCACATGGCGCGAGTAATAACCTCATTGAACGTGCCGCCGATGTTGCCTTGAAGGAAAAACGGCGGCTGATTATTGTGCCACGCGAGTCGCCGTATTCAGCGGTGCACCTTGAAAACATGCTGACTCTGGCGCGAATGGGAGTCACAGTACTGCCAGCCAGCCCGGGCTTTTATCACAAGCCCACTAGTGTGGATGAACTAATCGATTTTGTGGTTGCACGTGTGCTCGACCAACTAGGCGTCGAGCAAACCCTCGTTGAGCGCTGGGGCGCTAACTCCTGATCTGTTCGTCGGCATACTTTTCACTCGCCACATCCATGTGGCTAGCCCTTTCGGGCAGCCTATGGCTGTGCACCAGTTTGCTGGGTGTAAACTGGAACAGCTTTAGCTGGCCTACGCAGCAGGTAAGCTGCATGGATGTAGCTTATAAATCGGCTATCCTGCCGATTTGTCGCCACTCTAGCCGTAACTACAATGGTATGCTCGCGCGCCATGAATTCAAAGGAATCTAACACTCAATGACCGAACGCTTTTTCCAATTGTATGAACGTCTGATTCTCAACCGAGCCAATATGGTACTGCTGCTGCTCGCCCTTTTGCTGGGCTTTCTCGGGTACCACGCCCCCACCTTCAAACTTGATGCTTCCGCAGATGCGCTGGTTCTCGAAGGCGATGCAGACCTCGAATATTTCCGAGAATTTGCCAAGCGCTACGCGACGCAAGACTTTTTGGTGATTACCTACACGCCGCAACAAGACTTGCTGGCCGAGGCTGTGTTGCAGCGGTTAACTAACTTGGCTGATGAGTTGGGTAAGTTGGAAGGGGTTGCCAATGTGATGTCGGTACTGAATGTGCCGCTGCTGCAGAGCCCGAACGTTAACCTCAGTGAGCTGGGGGATGGTTTAAAAACGCTGCAAGATGAGGGCGTCGATCGCGAGTTGGTGCGTGAGGAATTTAACATCAGCCCTATCTACGCCAATATGCTAGTCAGCCCCGACGGTAAGACAACGGCACTGCAAGTCAATATCGAAACCGACGAACAATATCGCATGCTGCTGGAGAACCGCGAACGTTTGCGCGACAAGCAGCTAAGAGATGGGCTGAGCGGAGAAGAGCGCCTCGCCTACGCCAATGCGCAGCGAGCCTTTAAAGATTACTCGGTAGAATTTAACCAGCATAGAGCGAATATGGTCGCAGAAGTGCGACTTATTCTCGACAAGTACAAAGACCATGCCGACATTCATCTCGGAGGCGTTTCGATGATTGCCTCCGACATGATCGACTTCGTGAAGAAAGATTTGCTGGTGTTTGGTAGCGGCATACTCGTTTTTGTCATTATTTTGTTAAGCGTTATTTTCCGTCGCCTGCGTTGGGTTGCCATACCATTGCTGATTTGCGTCAGCACTTGTGTGGCGATGCTGGGTTTTCTAACGCTAGTGGATTGGCGCATGACCGTCGTGTCTTCCAACTTCGTTGCACTGCTGTTGATCATCACGCTGGCGATCAGCGTGCATTTGGTGGTGCGCTATCGGGAATTGTTTGCTGGTCAACCTGAGTTGTCGCAGCGCGAACTGGTAATGGAGACTGTGCGCTCCATGTTAAAGCCGTGTACTTATACCGCACTGACAACCATCGTCGCATTTTCATCGTTGGTGGTGAGTGGTATTCGGCCGGTCATCGATTTTGGTTGGATGATGACCATGGGTACTGCAGTCGCCTTGCTGATGGTATTTATTATTCTGCCCGCGATATTGGTTTTGCTGAAGAAAAGTGAAACTGCGCCGGCGGTGGCGGGTTCGACCGTGTTTACCCATAAATTGGCAGTGGTAGCCGATCGTTACGGCAAGTGGATCCTGACTATCAGCGCCTTGCTTGCAGTACTCTGTGGCATAGGCATCAGTCGTTTGGAAGTGGAAAACCGCTTTATCGATTTTTTCGATACTGAAACCGAAATTTACCAAGGCATGGAGTTGGTCGACGCACAGCTGGGCGGCACCATCCCGCTAGAAATTATCATTACGGCCAGTGGAGAAGCAGCCGAGGAGGAGTTTGAATCGGACGACGAGTTCGAGAACTTCGACGACGAAGGCGAAAAAGAGTCAGCTGAAGATGATGAGAACTTTGAAGAAGTCGATGCTGACGCCGACGAAGATATCGCAGACTTTGATGATGAGGACGATGATTTTGGAGATGACTTTGGTGATGATGAGGGAGCTGAATCCAGCGTTTGGTTTACAAGACAAGGTCTGGACGATATAGAACGCATTCACGACACGCTGGAAGCCATGCCGGAGACGGGCAAGGTGTTGTCTTTGGCAACCTTATACAAATTGACTAAAGAACTCACTGGCGCGGATATCGACGATGTGCAATTAGCAGTCGCAAAAGGTAATTTGCCGCCCGCCATTAGCGACATTATGATACGGCCGTATCTTATCGACGAGCGCAACGAGACTCGCATCAGCATCAGGGTGAAGGAGACCAGCCGTGAGTTGAATCGTGCCGAGTTTTTGCAAAAAGTACGCACTTACCTGATCGATGAAGCGGGCTTGCAGGCGGAAAACGTGCAACTTAGTGGGCTGTTGGTGCTGTACAACAACATGTTGCAGAGTTTGTACAGCTCGCAGATTTTAACGATAGCCGCAGTGTTCAGCGCCATTATGGTTATGTTCGTGGTGCTGTTTGGTTCCCTTAAAATTGCGATTCTCGGCATTCTGCCAAATATGCTGGCAGCGGCCATGGTATTGGGTGGTATGGGCCTGGCGGGCATACCACTGGATATGATGACCATCACCATCGCCGCCATCGCGATCGGCATTGGTGTTGACAACGCGGTGCACTATCTACACCGTTTTCGCTCCGAGTTTCCGCAAGACCGGGATTATATTGCCACGATGTACCGCTGCCATGAAAGCATTGGCCGCGCGCTGTACTACACATCGATTACTGTCATCATTGGTTTTTCAATTCTGGCTTTATCGAATTTCAGGCCGAGCATTTATTTTGGCCTGCTGACCGGCGCGGCAATGTTGGGCGCGCTGTTGGGGGCGCTGCTGTTGTTGCCACAATTGCTGTTGCTGTTTAAACCTTTTGGCGACAGCTCCGCAATAGAGGGTAAGCCGAAGCGTGGCTGAGACAATTCCGCTATTTCCGCTGCAAACAATGTTGTTTCCCGGTGGGGAAATTGCACTGCAGCTGTTTGAGCCCCGCTACCTCGACATGATCAAGCGCTGCATGCGCGATGACAGTGGCTTCGGTGTGGTCGCCATTCGCGCCGGCAGCGAAGTCGCTGACAAGAGTGGCAGCACAGCGAAATTGGTGGATATAGGTACCTATGCGCGCATTGTCGACTGGGATGCGTTGGAAAATGGCAGACTGGGAGTTATTGCCCGCGGTGGCGACAAGTTTCGTATTCTCAATGCCGACACGCAGCCCGATCATCTGGTTGTCGCCGCGATCGAATTCCTGGCTGCCGAGCAGCCACAGGCGATGCCGGACGAGCACCAGTATCTGACAGAAATACTCAACGATTTGGTCAGGCACCCCAGCGTAGCGCACATGCGCTTCAATGTGGATGACACTAACGCCACGCAAATCAGCAATCTGTTGGGTCAATTGTTGCCGGTTAGCACGCAGGCGAAATACGAACTGTTGTGCTGTACCGACGCGCTGCAGCGGTTAGCGCGTATCAGCGATATTATTGCCGAACTCGGCGGTAATCAGTAGTGTGTTCAGCGCTTTGAATGCCTCTACAAACTGTCTATAATCGTCGCCCTCTCGGCAGGCCGGCCTACCACATATCACCATACCAACATGTAGCCAATCTTAATCTAGGTAATATGGAAAACCCATGAGCAAAGCTTTAGCGGCGCTGATCGATAATCATCATCTGGAAAAAATTGATAAAAATCTGTTTCGTGGCATGACGCTCAAGCCCACGGACAATCGAGTCTACGGCGGTCAGGTGCTGGCGCAAGCGATGAATGCAGCGCAACAAACGGTCAGCAAGCGCTTCGTTTTGCATTCCCTGCACAGCTATTTTATGCGCCCAGGGCAAGCCGAAACGCCGATTATCTATGAAGTCGACCGTATTCGGGATGGCCGCACGTTTACCACGCGTCGCGTTGTTGCAATCCAGAACGGCGAAGCTATTTTCAATATGTCTTTATCGTTTCAAATCTTCGAGGAGGGTTTCGACCATCAGGCGACCATGCCTGCCGTGCCTGGACCCAAAGGTCTGCCCAGCGACCGCGAGCGCATGCGCGATTTCTTGCAACAACAAGGGCAGGAACATGATTGGCCGATAGAATTTCGCCAAATCGACCCGGTGTCGCTTGCTAAACCCGACAAAGCCGCGGCTTATGCCTGCATCTGGTTCAAAGCCGACGGTCAACTGGCCGATGATTTAGGGCAGCATCAAGAGCTTCTCGCCTATGCATCCGACAATCCTATTTTGGTGACGGCGCTGCGACCGCATGCCATCAGCCATATGAGTGACGAAGTGCAGGTGGCTAGCATTGACCACGCCATGTGGTTTCACCGCCCGTTTCGAGTTGATGATTGGCTGCTCTACGAAGTGACCAGCAGCAGTGCTTCGTTTGGGCGCGGCTTCAGCAATGGCAGTATTTTTGATCAGGCAGGCGATCTGGTCGCCAGCGTCGCGCAGGAAGGTTTGATTCGGCATCGGCCCAGCACTCCTGCCGTGTGATATTGCCGTGAAGAAATAGACTTTGGATCTATTGCTGCGTATATTCTGCGCCACACAAACCAGCGCAGCTTTCTTATGATTGACCTCTATTTTGCGCCAACCCCTAATGGTTGGAAAATTACTATCATGCTCGAAGAGTGCGGGCTTGCTCACAAGATAGTACCGCTCGATATTGGCAGTGGTGAGCAATTCAGTGAGCAGTTTCTAGCGATTAGTCCCAACAATCGCATGCCGGCGATTGTTGACAATGAGCACGCCGATGGCCCGCTGGCAATATTCGAATCGGGGGCCATTCTGATCTATCTGGCTAACAAATCGGGCCAGTTCCTGCCGTCGCCGGAGAGTCGCGAGTACTACGACGTGATGCAATGGTTGTTCTGGCAAATGGCCGGTCTGGGTCCGATGGCTGGGCAGGTCAGCCATTTCGTGAATTATGCGCCCGAAGCTAGCAATGAATACGCTAGAACACGCTATAGAAACGAATACGATCGCCTGCTAGGCGTGATGGACCAGCGCCTGCGCGATCGCGAATTTTTGGCCGGCGACTATACCATCGCCGACATGGCGGCTTTCCCATGGATTCTGCCTTACAAACGCTATGAACAAGACCTCGACAAGTTCACCCATTTGCGGCGTTGGTTTGATACGGTGAAAGAGCGTCCGGCGGTTCGTCGTGGCGTCGACGTGGGCAAAGACTGGCGGCCAACCACCGATAAGGGCATCGATGATAAGACCCGTGCCGTTTTATTTAATCAAACCTCTGAGTCGTTGCGTGGTGGAGACTGAAAGCTCGATGGAACTGGATATTTATCAAGTCGACGCATTTACTGACAGCGTGTTCGGTGGTAATCCTGCGGCGGTGTGTCCGCTAGACTCTTGGCTGCCCGATGCAACCTTGCAGGCCATCGCCAGCGAAAACAATTTGTCGGAAACCGCGTTCTTCGTTGCCGAAGAAGACGGCTTTCAATTACGCTGGTTTACTCCCGGCGTTGAAGTCAAACTCTGTGGTCACGCGACGTTAGCAACCGCCAGCGTTTTGTTCGAACAACTGCGCTACAGCGGCGAACAGCTAGTGTTTCATACGCTCAGCGGGGAACTGCGTGTGCGCCAAGAGGGGTTGCAGCTCAGCATGGATTTACCTGCGCACAACTTAACGAAGATCGACGCGCCTGCTGCGCTAACGGCTGCGATTGGTCTGCCTGCAGAAGAATGTTATCAAGACAACAACGACGATTATATGTTGGTGTACGCCGACCAGGTCGCAATCGAAGCTTTGCAACCCGACATGGCTACGCTGTTGGAAGTTCCTGCGCGTGGGATTATAGTCACTGCGCCTGGCGACCAACACGATTTCGTCAGCCGTTTTTTTGGTCCCCGGGTTGGTATCAATGAAGATCCGGTCACTGGTTCGGCCCACTGCAGTCTAACGCCGTACTGGGCGCGACGCTTACAGAAAACAAGACTCAGGGCGCGCCAGGTGTCTGAACGTGGTGGTGAATTACTGTGTGAACTGCGAGATGATCGCGTGGGGCTTACTGGTCAGACCAAGCTGTATATGCAGGGTAAGATTTATGTTTAGGCGAAACTCGTTGTTGTCAGGCTGCCTAGTGTTGCTGTGCTCGTTGTCGCTCGCAGCACAATCTACGCTGGCACAACAGCCCGCCGCCGTGCCACAAAAGACACCGCCGGTGACTCACTCAGCAGCCGCGCTTGCGGTTGATGGAGAAAAAATCGCAACCGGTCAATCCAGCGCAGCAGCCAACCCCTTGATGGCAGTGGTCGACGCGATACAGAAATGTGAACAACAGCGTGTTGCAAAAAAGATAGTCGCCGCATGCGAGCCAGTCAGGGTTGATAAGGAAAACATCGCCTCGGCGGCCGAACTGCGTGACAAGGCACAGCAACAACCCGCCGCGCTCAGTCTGTTTGAATTGAAGGGCCGGCGAAGCAAGGTGTATTTATTCGGCTCAGTGCATTTGATGAAAAAAAACATGTACCCGTTGCACAGCGCCATCATCGAACGTTTCGAGGGCGCCGACAATCTTGTCGTTGAAATCAACACCGATGCCATTCCAGCCCAACAGCTGCAAGAAGAGTTTACCCGGCGCGGCACATTGCCGGCGGGAAGTAGTCTGTCAGAGCGACTATCTCCGACGACATTGAGCCAGGTGAAGCAAGTACTCGCAGCGCGCGGTTATGGCATACAAGCGTTTCAACATATGCAGCCCTGGTTTTTTGAGCAGACATTTGTTGCCCAGGAAATGCTGGTGTACGGTTATGACCCCGGCGCCGGAATCGACAGTTATCTCATTAAGCTCGCGAAGGAGAGTGGTAAACCAGTGCTGGAGCTGGAAACACTGGAACAACAACTCGATATGCTGAGCACGGCGAGCGCTACGGAGCAAGACCTCAGCATGCGCCATACGTTTGAGCTGCTCGCAGAAGAATCGGTCCAATCTGATTTGAATCGCCTGGTTGTCGATTGGCTGCGGGGCGACGTAGACCGCATGTATCGCTATATGAGCGAACCCGTTAAAGACTTCCCCGAGCTCAACACCTATATCACGCGGCTGCTGGATGACAGAAATGCGCAAATGGCAAAAAAGATCCGCCGCTGGTTACGTGGTAAGGGCAGCTATTTTGTTGTGGTTGGCGCCGGTCATCTGGGCGGTCCCAAGGGCCTGGTTAAGCTGCTGGAAAAAAAGGGCTTTAAGATCGAACAGATACAACGCTAGTTGGTTCGGATAGTTTATATTATGTCTTCATCTTCCTCGAAAAAAGTCATCATTGCTGCCCTGGTGGGCAATGGTCTGATTGCGGTAACGAAATTCGTCGCCTCGACCCTGACCGGCAGTTCGGCCATGTTGTCGGAGGCGATTCATTCCCTTGTCGACACTGGCAACCAATGCTTGTTGCTATACGGCCTGAAGCGCGCACAGCGGCCGCCCGACGAAGAATTCCCTTACGGCTACGGAAAGGAAATCTATTTTTGGAGCTTTGTCGTCGCCATTGCTATTTTCTCGGTTGGCGCCGGCGTTTCGATTTATGAGGGTATTCAGCACATCAGGCATCCGGTCGAGATGCGCGACCCGATGGTTAATTACGTTGTATTAGGACTTGCGTTGGTTTTTGAAGGGGCGGCCTGGTGGTTTGCTTGGCGCGAGTTCAAAAAGACCAAGGGCGAAATGGGCTATATTCAGGCAGTCAAGGAGGGCAAAGACCCGTCGATGTTTGTCGTTTTGTTCGAAGACTCGGCCGCCATGGCCGGCTTGTTAGTTGCGCTAGTCGGCGTTTACCTCACCGCCAGCACGGGTAACCCGTTGTACGATGGCATCGCATCGGTGGTGATCGGCACCATTCTGGCACTGACGGCGGTATGGTTGGCGGTTGAGACCAAGGGTTTGCTGATTGGCGAAAGCGCCCACCCCGAAGTGCGCGCGGCTATTAACGACATACTGGCCGAAAATGGCGCGGTTGATAAGATCAACGAAGTATTAACCATGCATATGGGGCCGGAATTTATTCTGGTGAATGTCAGCGTCGACTTTAATGATCGCCTGGCGGCTAACGACATTGAGCAAACGGTTAGCTATCTCGCCGAAAAGTTGAAAGCACAAAACCCGCTGATCAAAAGGGTGTTTGTTGAAGCGCGCGAGTTTTCAACGTAGCTATTTCCCTCATAGGCGTTGCAAAGCGTGTTCGACTAATTGCAGGCGGTCGTTACCGAAATACATATCTTCGTCGTTGATAAAAATAGTCGGGGAGCCGAAACCGCCGCGCTCGATGAGTTCAGCTGTGCTGGTGCGCAATTTATCTTTATAACGCTGGTCTTTGATTTTTTCAAAAAACGCCGCAGCGGGTAAACCACATTCTTCAACAATGCGGCTTAGTATTGCATCGTCGGAGATATCGTTTAGTTCGCTCCAATAGTGCCGAAAGACTGTTTCGGCGTACGGCACGAGCTTACCCTGCTCTAATGCAACATATGCGCCGCGCATGGCTTTGACGCTGCTGATTGGATGGTTCTCCGGCCAACCGATCTGTAAGTCGTAAAAATCGGCCCAGTCGCACAAATCCTTTTCCATATAGCGCCAGCGCAAGGGGTTCGGATTGGCGCGATGGCTGTAAACCTCTTTGTTGACCGCATTGAAGACTCCTCCGACCAGTATAGGCCGCCAGATGATGTCGACACCAAAGCATTCCGCAATTGGCTGAACGCCAGTAAATGCGAGATAAGTCCAGGGGCTGGAGCAGTCGAAGAAAAACTCTAGTTTTGACATATCATTGGTCTCGTTGGGTGTTACGCCGGCAAGGCAGCGATGCCCTGATACATATAAGTATAAGGTTTGGGGCCTTTCATATAATAGTTTTGCAGTTGCGTGATGTTAAAACCCGCCGTCTCGATGGTAGCGGCAATGCTGCGGTTCAAGTTGCAACCCCCGCCTATTTTCCGCTGTACGCCGTTGAGTCGCTGTTGCCATTTGCGCGTGCCTGGATTGTCCGCCAGGCCGTGTTCTAGAAAAACGAACTGGCCTTCGGGCTTGAGTATTCGGCGCATTTCCTGCAGCGCGCCGTCAAGGTTGGGAATTGTGCACAGTGTCCAGGTGCTTAATATTGACTCGACGCTGGCATCTTCCAGTGGATAACTATTCGCTTCCAAATCGATAAACTCCACTTCAAAATCGCATGCGGCGAGACGGTCAGCGGCCAACTTTCTGCCGAGATGAGCGGGGTCTAGTGCGTACAGCTTATCGACTGTGTCGGGTAAGTAAGGCAGGTTAAGCCCGGAGCCGAAACCGACCTCGAGTACAGTGCCACTCAGGTTGGCGCAAACTTTTTCGCGCAGCCTTAGGCAATCTTTGCTGCCCAACGCGTAGTTGATCATATGTGGCAGTATTCGGTCTTCGTAGAATGACATTGATTTACCTCTGGATTCGAAAATGTTAGCTAGCAAAGCTTCAGGCAGACGAAGGCACGCCACCAACATCGATTAACAAATGCTTGCTTAAATCACCGAACAACTCTGGCAACATGCAGCGTTGTTTGAAGCGCCATTTCCCCGCGGCTTTTTCGAAGGTGTCGTGATAGCGACCCGAAATGATGGCTTGTAATGGGAAATCGTCGACTTGTTGAAATACGGTGAAATAAGAGCGCGCTTTAGCTATATGGTTAGCTTCATCGGCGTCCACTATCACATTGCTGGTCACGTGTTTGGTATGCGGCGTGCCGTTGTCTGGATAGAGTCGGGTGGAATGCTGGTATAGCGCTAGTACAGCGTCGTGGCCGCCAGCGGCGACTTCGCCATCTGGGCCAACAATTTCTCCATTGCTGAATAATTCGGCAACGCCGTTAAAGTCTCCGGCGTCTACGCGTTCTGCATATAAAAACAACAGGTTTTCGATTTCGTTTCGAACATGCATGATGATTTTTTCGCTACCTCGTTAGATTAAATAATAGCCAGCTTCGTCTTGATTCGCGACAGCTTGCTTGCGCAGCGAAAGAACTGCCAACTGCTATAGTTTATAAGATGAACGATAGGTATTTACAAGCGCGATTTTTCGCTTTTTCAGCAGCAATTGTATTGCTGTTGTGTTGCGCCGCCGTGCGCGTAAACGCGGCGGCGGGCGATATCCTTTTTGCAGAATATTTCAATAATAACGGTGATTTTAACGGCGACTGGTCGGCGTCTGGAACCGGCGCCCACGCGGTAAATAATTTGACGTTTAGCTCTGCGTCGAATGCCCTGGCCCTTAATGAGGGAGATATTATTGTGACCACCAAGAACGGTCGTATTGTCGCCGCAGTGCCGGGTGCCGAACTCAGTGTTTGGATACGACGCGGTAGCGATGCCTTCAGCGAAAATCCAGACGCGGGTGAAGACTTGTCGTTGGAGTATCTTGCCGATGATGGCTCCTGGATCACTTTGCAAAACTGGGCCGGCGGTGGAACGGCGGGTGAGATTTTTCAGGAAACGTTTGTGCTGCCAGTAAACGCCTTACACGCGAATCTGCGGGTCAGATTTAACTTTGCCCCTGCTAGTGGCACTAATTGGGATTACTGGCATATCGATGATGTCGTCGTTACTGAAACGGAGGCTACCAGTGCCAGCGTATGCCGGCAGGTTTATGCCAATAATTTTTCCAGCGCCACGGATTTTAGTGATGATTGGACTGCTGCCGGCAGTGGTAGCCATCAAGTGAATGCCTTAACCTTCAGTTCGGCGCCTGGTTCTCTTTCTTTGTGGGCCGGCGATATCACCGTTACCAGCAACGATAACCTTATTGATACCAATGTGCCCGAGGCACAGGTTAGTTTGTGGATACGCCGCGGTGCAGACACCTTTAGTGAGGATGTAGACGCCGGTGAAGACCTTATTCTCGAATATCAAAATAATACCGGCGCCTGGCAGTCGCTGCAGGTGTGGCCGGGTTCGGGTCCCAATGGTCAGATTATCCAGCAAACTTTTATGCTGCCGAGCGACGGCTTGCATGCCAACCTGAAACTGAGATTTCGTTACCCGGTGGGGAGCGGAACTAATTTTGATTTCTGGCATATTGACGATGTTGTTGTTAACCAGACGGGGGTTTGTACCAGCTCGTTGGATCATTTCGACATCATCGCGGCCGGTACCGCGTCGACTTGCGAAGCGCATCCGGTCAATATTCAGGCCATTCTGGCCGACGATAGCGTCGATACCACTTACGTTGGCAGCATCAATTTGTCTACCTCGACCGGACATGGTGACTGGGTCGTTGCCCAAGGGCAGGGCACTTTGGTTACCGGTGCGCCAAACTCCGGCATTGCAACGTATACTTTTAGCGCGTTGGATAATGGCGGTGCGTTGGCCAGCGGTACCTTGCTGGCGCTGAAGAATGCCGCGGAAGAAACGGTCAATATCAATATCGATGATGGTGGTGTAACCGAGTTGTCGAATGGTGCGCTACCGAATGACCCGGATATCAGCTATCTCAATTCCTTATTGCGCTTTAGCGTAGTGGGTGACCAGATTTCTGGCAAAGCATCGAATGTCGCCCCACTGGCGCAAACCCTAACGGTACAGGCAATTAGTACCAACCCGGTTGACGGTTTATGTGAGCGACGTTTTCCAGCGGGTAATCATACGCTGGAGTTTGCGACAGAATGCATTAATCCTAATACCTGTGCCATGCCTAATGCGATGGCAGTGCAAGGCACGGCGGTGCCGGTCAACGCGCAAGGCAGTGTTAACAACTATCAAAACGTCGCTCTTACCTTTGATTCCAACGCAAGCGCCAGTTACCAATTGAATTACGCCGACGCCGGCCAGGTTGCCTTGCATGCACGGGTTAGTTTGGTTGATGAGGTTTCAGGCCCGGCGATTACGCTTCAGGGCAATACGGCACCGTTTGTGGTACGGCCGTTTGGTTTCTATATCGACGTGACGGGCAATCCCGCGGCGGTGGATGCCAATGGCTCGGTATTCAAAAAGGCCGGCGAAGACTTCGACGTCACGTTGCGCGCGGTGGCATGGCAAGCAGCCGACGACAGCGACGCCGATGGCGCGCCGGATCTCGCTGACAGTAACGGCAATGCCAACCTCACCGATAACCCGGTTACCGAAAACTTCGGCAACGAAGCAACGCCTGATACGGTGACGTTAACAAATATTCTATTGTTGCCGTCGGGTGGCGTTAATCCTGCGCTGTCGAATAACATGTTCACGCTGTTTAGCGGTGGCACAAAAACACAAACCATGAGGTGGAATGAAGTCGGCATCACTCAACTGCAAGCCACGCTGACCGATTCACAATATCTGGGCTTCGCCGGCAGCGGATTGGTAAACGCCAATAGTGCATCTGCACTGGCGCGAGTTGGTCGTTTTGTACCTGATCACTTTGCGCTAAACAATCATACGTTGACACATCGCTCCGACCTTACTTGTCCCGCCGCGAGTTTCACTTACATGGGTGAAAATGTGGAATTGGAAGTGCAGTTGCAAGCACAGAATGCCGCGGGCACCACCACGCAGAATTACATCGGTGACTTCGCGAAACTTAGTCGCTGGACCAACGATCCTC